>JABXKX010000179.1 GCA_013619035.1 Peptostreptococcaceae bacterium | reverse complement strand
GAATCTCAACTTCATTTTCATAACCACCGGTAATGTCAACTGAAGCCACGCCATCGATTCTTTCAATACGAGATTGAATCTTGTCTTCTACAAGACGTTGTGCTTCTAGTAAACCATTTTCACTGGTAATACTATAATCCATAATTGGAAATGAGTTAGGATTTATTTTAAATACAATTGGACTTCCTGCATCTTCAGGTAGGAAATCTCTTATCATATCGAGTTTTTCTCTCATCTCTAGTGCCGCAGATTCAATATCCATTCCAAAATCAAATTCTAATATAACAATGGAAGAACCCTCAGATGATGTTGATGATATACCACTAACACCACCAACTGTACCCATAACATTTTCTATGGGTTTGGTAATCAAACCTTCTATTTCTTGTGGACCTACACCACTATAAGATGTTGAAACAATCGCAATTGGAATTTCGATTTCAGGATACAAATCCAGTGATAAGTTTCCTAAAGAAACGAATCCCATAATAACAACAATTAACATCAGCATAGTGATTGTAACAGGTCGCTTAATTGAAACATTTGATATTTTCATTAGTTGCCTCCTGTCACCACTTGAATGTCCGTTTCTTCACTAATATAATTTTGACCTTTTATGATCACAAGATTTTCTATTGTAATACCAGATAAGATTTCAACAATTTCTCCATCATCTTCACCTAATTCTACAATTTGTTTCATTGGTTTATTATCTACTACGACATAAATATACGCTTGTCCATCATCTGATAATACAGCATCAATTGGAATTAAAAACACCTGTGTATTTTCAAACGAGAATTTAACACGTGCAAACATACCTGGTTTTAAATTCATCTCTGTATTATCAACAGATAATGAAATTTTATATAATCCTGTTCTCTGATCAGCTACTGGATTAACAAATACAATTTCAGCTGTTTTATCAAACTCAACCGTTTCAAAAGTAACCAATGCTTTTGAATCTGATGTTAACCTATTGATCACATCTTCGGTTACTTCTAAATCAATTTTAAGTGTCTCCAAATCGGTTACAACCAGACTGTTCTGAGTCGTTGCCATATTGCTTTCTTCAAAATTTAAAGAAGAAATAATACCACTGATAGGCGCTTCAACAACGGTTTGATCCACAGATTCTTGAGCGTTTTCATATGCAAATTTCGCCTGTAACATTTGACTTTCAACGGTTTTAAGCTGACCCGTTGAAGCTTGTAATTTAGCGCCATCTAATTGTTGTTGTGAAACCACACCTGAATCAAACAATTTTTGAGTTCTATCAAGATTGGTTTGAGCAGAAGCTAAACTTTCTTTAACAGCTTCATAATTTCTCCTTGATGTCATATAAGATAATCTTGCATTTTCAACTTGATCTTCTGATGATTCTGCATCTAAAACGACAATAACGTCACCTTTTTCTACATAATCTCCGACTTCATAATTAACTGCAATAATCTCTTCTGCACCCATAACTGACGCTACAGCTACTGCAGTATTAGATGCTTGTAACTTCCCTACGATTACCGTTTCATTTGTTAAACTACCTTCTATAGGATTTTGAACTTCTACAGATGTAACTGTTTCTACTTTTTCGGTTGCTACTTCTGCTTCACAACCTATAAAGGTCAATAGTAAAATACCTATTAACGCTATTAATGTTAATTTTCTCATGATGCCTCCTTGTATACTATGTAAGAATATTATATACCCGACCGACTCGTCGGTCAATCCGTTTTATACCTATTTAACATCAAAAAAAGAAATACTGTAACAGTATTTCTTATAACTTGTTTTCCATATAAACTTCCATGGTTTTTGCAACAACTTTCGAATACTTTACGGCCTCAACAACGGTCTTGGCACCTGTAACAACATCACCCGATGCAAAAACACCATCAAGGGTTGTATTACCTTTGTTATCCGTCACGACAAATCCATACTTATTCACATCAATGCCTTTTGATTTAGAAACAATATTACTTCTAGGTTCTTGACTGACAGCTATAATAATGGCATCTGATTCAAAGTGTTTGGCTTCTGAATCCACGATCCACTCATCTCCATCTTGTTTCATCTCTTCATACCATATGCCTGTGTCATCAATTTCTAAAGGTTGTTTATACATTTCAAAGTGTACACCATCTAATTCTGCATACATGATTTCATGAGGACTAGCAGGCATATCTTCTTTTCCTTTTCTATAAAGAATAACCACTTCTTTGGCACCACGTCTGACAGCAGTTCTTGCTACATCAATCGCAACATTACCAGCACCTATGATCGTGACTCTTCCAGAAAAATCATAAACACTAGGATTCTTTAAATAATCAATGGCATAATGCACATGACCTAAAGACTCTCCTTTAATACGCATCTTCTTTGGATTCCATACGCCTGTTCCAATAAAAATACTGTCATAACCATCTCTAAATAAATCATCTACAGTCAACACGGGTCCGATCAAAACATTTGGTCTAATCTTTACACCTAAAACTTCTAATTTGCTCTTTATACGTTCTAATATTGATTTGGGAAGTCTGAATTCAGGAATACCATAACGCATCACACCGCCAATTTTATCATGTGATTCAAATAACGTCACTTGATAGCCTTTTCGAGCCAAAATAAAAGCGATTGTGATACCAGCAGGACCTGACCCAATGATACCCACACGGCCATTTTTTTGACCTGTTTCTAGTTGCAATTGATCTAAATTATAATCTGATATATAGTTTTCTACAGCTCCAATATTTATTGGATTGCCTTTATGATTTAAGATACAATGACCTTTACATTGTGCTTCATGATGACAGATTAAACCACAAACAATTGATAATGGGTTGTTATCAAATAACATGGCACCTGCTTCTTTAATCTCTCCATCCAATAACATCGTCATCATTTCAGGAATACTCGTTGATACAGGACAGCCTTCTACACATTTCGGTTTTTTACATTTTAAACATCTCTTCGCTTCTGATCTTATATTCTCTTTCATTGTATTCTCCTTTTTTAGCATAATAACATAGTAAACTATATTTGTATACTAAGAAAAACCTTTATATAAACATTTTCTATTTTTTAATAAGAAGTGCACCAACAGTAGTCAGATAACTCATCAAACCATTTTTCGTCCAGTCTAATTCAATACCGAGTAGTTTTGAAGTGACTTCTCCAACTAAAAGACCTAATGATTCAGGCGAATAACGTCTTTTATCTTCTAATATGCAAGGTTTATTTTCTGCTCTTTGACAGATTTTACATTGATAACAATTCCCTGAAATTAAGGCTTCAGAAGTGTCATCTTCTAAAGACATCAACTCATTAGAAAAATTCCTTCTTTCCTTTTGAAAAATTTCAAGCCTTTGTTCTTTTGTAAGTGAGTCATCTTCAAAGATAATTTTAACCGCAAATAACTTAACAGCATTATACTGTGTTAAATACTCATATGTGTTAAAATTATGAGGAGGACAAGAC
>JABXKX010000320.1 GCA_013619035.1 Peptostreptococcaceae bacterium | reverse complement strand
CTAAAAAAGAGAAGAGAAATGATAGAACATTATATGGTTTTGCTAAAAGGCTTGAATGTGACTTATTTACATCATTATTCAGAGGAATCCACTTCAAGCGGCCATTTGTTTTTACTTCGCTTGACGGGTAAAGAGGAAGCGTACCGAAATAAAATCATAGAACGTATGGCGGAATATAAAATCGCAACCAATGTTCATTTTAAACCATTGCCGATGCATACCGCTTATAAAAATCTAGGATTTGATATTAAGGATTTTCCAAATGCTTATAATATGTATAAAAATGAGATTTCACTACCACTTCATACCCTTATGACAGATGAAGATGTGGTACATGTTTCAGAGTGTTTGTATGATATTTTAACAGAGATTATTGGAGAATGAATATGATAGTATCCATTTGTATAGTAGCCTATAATGAAGAAAAATATGTCAACTCATTATTTGAATGTATCTGTAATCAGAGTTATGCTCTTGATTCTATTGAAGTTGTCTTGATAGACAGTCAATCCACGGATAAGACATTAACATTATTTCAATCATTTGAAAAACAACATAAAGAATTCTATGGTGTACAGGTACTGAATAATCCGAAGCAAAGACAATCGGCAGGTTGGAATATTGCCATTGATTATTACCGTGGTGATGTGATTATCAGATTGGATGCACATGCAACCATACCAACAGATTTTGTTGAAAAGAATATAGCTTGTTTAATGTCGGGCGAAAAAATCTCTGGTGGTCAGAGACCTTCTGTGATAGAGCTCAATACACCTTGGAAAGAAACCTTGCTCGTCGCAGAAAATTCCTTGTTTGGCAGTAGCATTGCTCCTTTTAAAAGAGATACTGGTAAACATTACGTCAAATCAATGTTTCATCCAGCGTATTTAAGAGAAGTTTTTGAAACCGTCGGTTATTTTAATGAACATCTCGGTCGTACCGAAGACAATGAAATGAGTTACAGAATCAGAAAAAAAGGTTATCAACTGTGTTATGATCCAAGTATTGTCTCACATCAGCATATTAGAAACGATTTAAGGAAACTATTAAAACAGAAGTTTCTAAATGGGTATTGGGTCGGCTTAACATCAGGCTTTCATATTTCTTGTTTGTCAGTCTATCACTTTGTTCCATTTGCATTTCTCTTAGGGATTATGATGACTTCTGTTCTGTGGATCATGGGTTATGCACAACTGGCGATTATCATGTGGTCTGCTTACTTGATTGCTGCCACTATCATGTCAGTCTTTGCGGCACTAGCTGATACCAGAAACAGTAGATTTTTACTGTTACCATTTTTGTTTTTATTGTTACACACAGCTTATGGTTTAGGGACTTTTGTTGGTCTGATCTATATGCCATTATGGAGACTAAAAATAAAGAGGTCATTATGATAGGAATTGTATTTATAAATGAACTTAAAATGTGTCCTTATCTAACAAAATATACAGATACTTTAGAAGCGCTATCACTAGAGTATGAGATCATCTATTGGAATCGCTCAGAATCGGTTAAATCATATCCTAAAACTCATCATGTTCTTAATTTACCGTCAAGAGAAGAAAGGCATCCATTAGTTAAACTAAAAGATTTTATGACGTTTAGTAGATTTGCTAAAAAAGTCATTCGAAAAAGAAACTATGATAAACTGATTGTTTTAACGACATTAACAGGTATGTGTCTTTATAAACCTTTGACTAAAGAGTATAACAGTCGTTATATACTGGACTATAGGGATGCCAGTTATGAATACATAACATTCTTTAAATACAGATTGGATAAACTCATTAGAAATGCCTACTTTACATGTGTTTCTTCAAAGGGTTTTTTAGATATTTTACCCGACTCACATCGTTATGTCATCGCGCATAACTTTAAATACGATGAGTTGGAAAACAGAGTGATGGAAAGTTATAAATCAACTGAAGAAAAGATAAAGATAAGTTATATAGGTCTTTTAAGAGAAAAGAAGTACTTGGAAAAATTGGTGGATATTTTTGGAGATGATCCGAGATTTCAATTGTCTTTTCATGGTACCGGTGAGTGGTTTGACTCAACAAAAGCATATGCAGCAAACAAAGAAAATATCATTTTTACAGGAGAATTTACAAAGGAAGATAAAAAAAACTATCTAAAAGCAGCAGATATGATCTGTTTTAATTATGTTTCTAATTTTAACAACGATAAATTAATGGCCAATAAATTTTATGATGCTTTGATTTATAAAAAACCTCTGATTGGTAATAGTGACATCTATTCAGGACAACTCATTAAAAACGAAGGATTAGGCATTAGTATATCCTATCATTCAGAGTACTATTTAGATCAAATTTATGAGTATTATCAAACTTTTGATATAAAGCAGTATGCAATAAATGCAGAGAACGTTTTAAATAAAATCATAGAAGAAGATCAAGACTATATGCAGAAAATAAAAGAATTTCTAAAGGGGTGATTCGGTGAAGATCAAGAAGATATGTGTTATATCAGAGCAATATCCGACAAAGACATCACCAATGTATCTCTTTGTGGATCAGTTGGTCTCACAATTTGTAGATATGGGCATAGAGGTGACAGTACTCAACCCCAATTCTTTAACAGCAGCACTTTTTAGAGGAGATCAATTAAAACCCGTAAAATGGCGAAAAAAAACAAAAAAAGGATTTGTTCAATTGGCATGTCCAAGGTATGTATCCTTTTCGACAAGACAAAAATATTTTCTTAATACATCCCAGTGGACAATACATAGTTTTATCAGAGTCTGTATGAAATGGATGAAAAAGCATCACCATGAATTTGATTTAGTTTATGGTCATTTTATTTATCCTTCAGGCATCGTCGCCAATCGTTTTTCTGAAACATATGGTTTGCCTGCTTTTTTAGCTTATGGAGAGAATACAAATTACACCATCGATTATTTAGGTTTGGATAAAACAAAAGAATTCTTGAATCATATCAAAGGGGTTATTTCAGTCTCCAGTGACAATAAGAGAATTCTACTAGAACAAGGGTTGTTTGCAAATCAGGATATAAAAGTATTTCCAAATGCCGTGGATCAAACGAAGTTTTATCCACGAAATCAGTTGGCAATGAGAGAAAAATTTAATTTCCATAAAGATGATTTTATCGTCATTTTTATTGGTAGTTTCTCAGAGATAAAAGGATCCATGAGATTATCCGATGCCATAGCAAAAATCGGATCGGATAAAATAAAATCTATTTTTATTGGTAGTGGTGACAAACCGCCAACATGTGAAGGTGTGTTGTTTCAAGGGACAGTTCACCATGATTTGATCCCTGAAATGTTATCTGCTGCAGATATTTTTGTATTGCCAACCATAGCAGAAGGGTGTTGTAATGCAATCGTAGAAGCATTGGCGTGTGGTTTACCAGTCATATCTTCTCATGACTCCTTTAATGATGATATTTTAGATGATTCATGCTCGATAAGAATAGATACTAAAAACGTCACTGCTGTTT
>JABXKX010000340.1 GCA_013619035.1 Peptostreptococcaceae bacterium | reverse complement strand
CTTTAAGATCTCAAAAGTCTGAGTCGCTGTTCCTTCTTTGACAGCAAGTCCCTTCCCATAACTAAAATCAGGATTAAATCGTTCTGTTTGAATATTACCAGTCACATAAAAATCATTTTCACCTTCAAACGTTATCAACTGATTGGCCTCTTCAATTTGTTTTTCAAGCGGTATCTTTAATGACCGCTCCTCAGACTTTGGTAAAAGAACCAACTGGTTGATACTGTTAAAGCCACGTACATTTTTAATCTTTATCTCATGAGAACCAGCTAAAAGTTGTACCTCTCCTAAACGGATCCATTTAAAACCAAATAGATCGTCTTTTGTATCAATTATAAAGATTTCTTTTCCTACCTTTAGATCCATTTGGCCACCAGATGGGGACTGAAAGACCTTGACGTAAACATCATAATCGTCTGATGTATTGGCTTGATAGCTACCGCTAATGGTGTTATCCGCTTTATACGCACTATAATCATAGATAGTCACATCGTGTATCCACCAATATGATTTAACCTCTGGTTTTTGAAAACTCAACAAATCCAATCTCATGTATTTGGTATCTTTAGGTGAAATGGTTTCACCAAAGAAGTTAATGGCTTCAAAATCAACCACTTCATCAGGTGCAACAACATATTGAACCCCGACTTCTTTTCGATTGGCATCAAAATAACGCACCTTCACATGTAGTTTATTCACATGCCTACCAGACACTAAAATATTGTAAACATAAGGTGTATTTTCAGTTGCTGGAATTAACTTTGATTTTGCAACTTGCCAAATATCCTTAGGATCTCCTTGACTTAAAACACCACGAACAACACCAACCGATGAAATATCTACCAAAGGATTGGCCTGTACTTCATAAAGTGCTGGTGTATCTGCTTCAAAAAAGGTTTCTGTTCTTATCATTGTATCAAAATCAATGACCAAATGACCTGATACGCCATCTCTTAGATGAGGTGGAATATCCAGCTTTCCAGAAGCAAAAGTTACTGCTACGCCTTTTTCCTGATCGTATTCAAAATGTCTACTTTTATTGTCTATCTGTTTCATAAACCATGACCAATCAGAATTACCCAAATAGGTTTTAGACCACTTCATAAATGGATTGAGTTCATCTACCCAATCAAATGGATACAATTTATAAGTGTCATCAAGTGTTTCTAAGAATAGATCCTCAAATCGATACGCCTCCAGATAATCTTTTGATTTGGACTCTTCAAAAAATTTATCGTTAGACTGACTGATAAACACAGCCGGATGCTTTTGTATATCATACTCAGGTAATTCATTAAAAGCTTCTAGATGAGATAAACCATAGGGGGTCCAAATCTTATATTCTATGGGTGGTTTATTTTGGATCACATCAAATACCGTAAATATATCATCTTGATAAACTGACTCTTTCTCAAGTTGAATATCAATAACCTCTTGATTAAAATCTTGTCGCTTTTCCTGGTCAAGATACTCATCATGATAGATAAAAGTATCTGCTCCCAATGCTTTTATGTAATGCATTAAATATTGTGTACGCCCTGTATCTAAGAGATACTGAAGGTAATTCAAATAATATGTTATACCTGGATCATTGCCTTCATGATGAAATAATGTCTCCATGGGAGAGTTGTAAATATGGACATCCCCAGTTGCTTTTGTTTTTAAAGTAGAAGTTGTATTCCATCTCGGTGTTGCGATATTATATATTGGTCTCAACATCTGCTCTGCAGTCGGTAAGTAAACTGCATATCTTTCACTTTCTTCAAAGTTTTCTCTCAGTTCCTTATAAGCTTCCGGTGTTTGAATCGGTTGATAGTATTCATCTACAAATAAGAGTTTCATTGGTAATAAATACATCAAACATGCTAAACCCATCACAGCAAATAATACGACTTTAAGAACTCTATTGTTCTTAAGCGTTTGAACCAATGACTCAACCCCAAATATAAACAATACCGAATAGGAAACAGCCAATAACCCTATGAGTTTATTAGGATCTCTAAAAACATTTCCAAAGAAAGGTAAATTGCATAATATTAAAAACAGCTTAGTAATCACAGGATAATTTACACCGGTTGCCAACAACAACATAATGCCTCCCAAAAGAGTCAGTAAAGTGACAACATGATGACGTCTGAAATGACTAATTGCACCTATGATGATAACGGCTATGATAATGCCACCACCTATATAAAAACCAAGACCTTTAGATTCATCAATCATTTTCCACCAGTAACTGTCTAAATATGCAACATTGACTATATCCGAATGACGACTAAACATTGTATAGGTATCTATTTCATTGATATTATGTTGTGATGCTTCAGCCCCAACAAGGATGCTGCCAACATAAATACTTAACCAGTAAAATGCAAAAGAAACAAATACCACAATAAACGCAATCAGCTTTTTTATGATGGCTTTAATAACATTTAAGCGGTACATATAGACTTGTTCATGTTTAAAAAACATATATTTTAAAATAAGAAGTATAAATATGATACCGAGAGCAATAACTGAATAGAAAAAATAATGAATCGCCGCTGAGCTAAGTGATACCAATACGGCTAAAACAAATATATCTCTGTAATTTTCCCAGTATACTTTATCTGAAATAGGACTGTAGCCTGGTATGATTAGTTTTTGGAATTTATGATCAAATATTTTTAAAAAATATAAAATCACAAGAGGAAAGAAACTGTATCCAACAAGAAGATAGATATGTTGTATTCTGTAAATAAAATATGGATTCAACGCATATAAAAGACTACCGAAGATCAATGCTAGAATCTTACCAAGATCAAACACTTTACCATAGTAAACCGATACCAACCGTTTACCAAATAAGTATATTGAAAAGGCTGATATTAAACTTTGTTGAAGAATGAAAGTTTTTAAAAACACACTGCCATTATCCTGAGCCAACAGATAACTGGGTAGTACAATAAAAAGTCTAGGAATATTCAACATAGATGTTGTATTCCATTTACCGTTCCATAAGCCGTAGATTTCCTCCAAATAGGTTTTGCTATTAAACGGAAAGTCAATGTCAGAAAAGACAATTTGACCTGGCTGAAATAACGATTCAAAGTACATGAAGATAGCAATAACTATAAGTGCTATTGCAAAAATATCATATCGATATATGAAAAACAGTTCTTCAGCTTTTCTTATGTTCTTCTTTCTTAACAACATCTTCACCTTCTTCTGGTATGTTATGACTGAGTACTATCAGTTCTTCTTTCAAAGCATTGAGTTCATCATAATGTTTTACAACATCATCTACCCAATGAATGGCTTTGTTTAGTTCATCTTTTATTTGAGAAAATTCTTTTATTTTATAATTATTCTTAACCACTGCATGAATGAATAAATCATATAATTTCTTAATCAATTGCCACCCTTGTAATAATACAAAACTGATCATAAACAGAGCTAATAAAAAGTTTCTTAAAAGAAATTTCCTTCTTGTATTCGAATACTCT
>JABXKX010000542.1 GCA_013619035.1 Peptostreptococcaceae bacterium | reverse complement strand
TATTAATAGTGAGTTTGATGTTACAATTCCAGCTGAGGAAATAATCCCGGAAAATTTTAACTCAGCAAAAGCTTTATACGCACTAGTTGAAAGATTGATGGAAGAATAAGATGTTATTTACTTCATACAGTTTTATAGTATTCATAGCTATTTTATTTGTACTCTATTATATCATTCCAAAGAAATATCAATGGATACTTCTTCTTGGTGCCAGTTATTTTTTCTATGGATTGATGAGTATAAAATATCTGGGCTATATTCTCGTAACAACTGTCACCACCTTCTATGCAGGAAGACAGTTGAAAAGACAAAATATATTTCAGAAAGATTATTTGAAAGAACATAAGGCGGATATGTCCCGTGAAGATAAGAAAATTTACTTCTTAGCCTGTATCTTAGTAAATTTCGGAATTTTAGCATTTACTAAATATACGAATTTTGTAATATATAATGTCAATCAAATTTCTGAAATGTTTGGCAATGATATTGCACTTTCATTTTGGAATATCGCACTACCTATGGGAATTTCTTTTTACACTTTCAAATCCATGAGTTATTTGATTGATATTCATCGTGACAAAAGTCAAGGTGCTGACAGCTTGTTTAAATTTGCTTTATTTGTATCTTTCTTTCCTCAGATTATACAAGGACCAATCAGTCGATTTGAACATTTATCAAAAACATTGTATGGTCCACATACTTTCGATTATGATAGAGTCGCCTTTGGTCTACAACGAATCCTATGGGGGTTCTTTAAAAAATTGGTGATTGCTGATCGATTGTTGATTGCTGTAAATACTTTGAAAAATAGTCCTGAGCAATATTCTGGTGGTTTTGTATTGGTTCTCATGTTGATGTATTCCTTTGAACTCTATGCTGATTTTACCGGTGGGATAGACATTGCAATCGGAATTGGTCAAGTTTTTGGTGTTACGATTGAGGAAAACTTCAATAGACCATATTTTGCCAAGAATATTACAGATTTTTGGAGAAGATGGCATATTACTATGGGGGCTTGGTTCAGAGATTATGTTTTCTATCCATTGTCAGTGAGTAAAAGGATGCTAAATCTGTCAAAATGGGCTAGAAAGAAATTTGGTGATGCCATAGGAAGAAGATTGCCAGTTTACATCAGTACTTTAATCGTTTGGTTCACAACAGGGATATGGCATGGCGCCAGTTGGAATTTCATTGTATGGGGATTGGCAAATGGTATTGTTATCATCATCTCCTTAGAATTGAAACCGTATTACAAGTGGTTCCATGGCAAATTTAATGTGGCTGATAAAAGAGTTTTCCATGCCTTCCAAATAATCAGAACTGTTCTATTAGTGAGTTCTATCCGGTTATTTGATGTTTATAAAAATGTACCACTAACATTCAAAATGCTAGGTTCTATGTTTACAGAGTGGAATTATTCAAGCCTATTTAATGGTTCCCTACTGGAACTTGGCCTAGTAATGTATGATTATGTCATCGCATTTGGTGGTTTAGGTGTGCTACTAATTGTAAGTTTGATTCAGAGAAAAGGCAATGTTAGGCTACAACTGGCCTCAAAACCTGTCCATATAAGACACGCTTCTTTTTATGTGTTAATTTTATCGGTCTTAGTATTTGGTGCATATGGTGCGGGCTATGACGCAAGTCAATTTATATACAATCAGTTTTAGGAGTATCCAATGAAGAAAAAAATTATTTTGCTTTCGATAAGTGCAATGCTTCTCTTTGGGGCATTATTCTTACTTGAAAAGTTATTAATGCCCAAACATGTTTCAGGTATTGTTGAAGGTTCTCTGATAGAATCCTATTACAACGAAAAAATGAAACATGATATATTATTTGTAGGCGACTGTGAAGTTTATGAGAACTTCTCGCCGGTTACATTATGGGAAAATTATGGCTATACAAGTTTTATTCGAGGCAGTGCGCAACAATTAATATGGCAATCCTATTATCTCCTTGAGGAAACTTTTAAATATGAGAAACCAGATGTTGTGGTATTTAATGTCTTGGCTATGAAATATGATACACCACAAAAGGAAGCTTATAATAGAATGACTTTAGATGGCATGGCTTTTTCAAAATCAAAATTAAAAGCTATTAAAGCCTCTATGTTGCCAGAAGAACATATGATTGACTACATATTACCTTTCTTGAGATATCACTCGAGATGGAGCAGTTTAACAAAAGATGATTTTCAGTACATGTTTAGCAAAAAACCATTGTTTCATAATGGTTATTATATGAGAGTAGATGTCAAACCAGTAGAGTATATACCAAAGAAAAAGAAACTACCGAATTATGAATTTGGAGAACACTCATATAAGTATTTAGAAATGATGACTAACTTATGTAAAAAAAATGGTGTTGAATTGGTTCTTATAAAAGCACCAACTTTATACCCAGTTTGGTATGATGAATGGGATCAGCAAATGAAAGATTATGCTAAAGAACATAATTTGATGTATTTCAATTTCATTGATCACGTTGAAGAAGCAGGAATTGATTTTAAAACAGATACCTATGATGCAGGACTACATCTAAATATAGCTGGTGCTGAAAAAATGTCACTTTATTTTGGAGAAATCCTGAAAGATCAATTTGATATTATTGATCGGAGAAATGATCCTGTTTATGCTGAGGCATGGATAGAAAAATCAACATTCTATTACGAAATGCGTGATCAACAATATCACGAGTTGGAAACTTATGGTGAAATTATGATGTATGGTGAAGTAGTAAAATAAAGGAGTAGAGGATGAAAAAGATAATGCTAATGGTATTTGTATTGATGTTATTCATGATTGGATGTGGTAATGAACCACAGCAAACAGCCATAAAAGATACAACTGAGATTACTCTTGAAACTGTTGATAGTCAAGATGTAATCACTCATGATAATTCTGTTGTAAAAGAATTCAATCTGACTTTTAGAGACGTTCAATTAACAATGCATGGAAATATGCTACCAATTTTAGACGTATTAGGTGAACCTGATTTTTATTTTGAAGCGGAAAGTTGTGCATTTCAAGGTTTAGACAAAACTTTCACTTATGGCGGCATTGAAATTCATACTTATGAAAGTCATGGTAAAGATTATATATCATCTATCCTATTTTTAGATGATACCTTAGAAACCGATGAAGGTGTTGTTCTCTTTGGATCGCTAGATGATATTGTAAAGGTTTATGGTGAGACCTACACCGAAAGTTTCAGTTTATATACCTTTGAAGGTATCCAATCAAAGATAAATTTTTTAATTGAGAACGACGAAATTACTTCAATTGAATATGTTGCGTCGAATATTGAAGATCAACAAAAATAAAATATGTGATGGTCAAATTATTATAATGTGTTTGTTTAAACTAGTTGTGTTAACTGATTTTAATCCATTGTACTTTCTCTAGATACTTATCTTGTAAAACATTGCCTAAAAAAACCATCAAGAAGTTAGAGCTAGACTTGTGTAATCAAAATTAGCGGGGTTTAGTATCACATGAATAAAACTCACTGGAACACAATTTACTGTGATGGGAATTTAGAATCAACTACAATTTTTAAGATGATAGATGATTCTTATGATATTGTCTTCAAATCACTTACTAAAAAGATCAAAGCTGAACTTGAAAACTGAGCCACTTATTAGAGGCTCCTTTTTTATGCCTTCATAATTAAACATTGGATTAATCAAATCAAGTTTGGGTAATAATAGATAGGGAGGTACTTATGATTTCTAATCCTAATATGACTGAGTTTGAAAAGAAAGAGTGTTTGAGTATTAAGACTAAAGATAGTTTATTTGCTATGGGTAAATACATTAGAAAACTCCGTGCTGAAGCAAAATCACTTGGAGTTGAACAAGTCAGTCCTGTATTTACTATTTATTATGAAGAACCTGAAGATCCAAAAAATGTTGAATACGAAGTGTATTTGCCAATAAACACTGCAATATCTGGTGTAACAAAAAGCATCGGTGGTGAATACTGCGCTAATATCAGAATTGAAGGTTCAATCAAACAATTTGAAGAGGCACATAACACTCTTACTGATTATATAAAGAATAACAATCATGAAGCTGTTGGGCATCTCATTGTAGTGTATGTTAAAGGACCTTTACTTGGTTTTCTGGCGTTCATTCCAACCATGATTACTGATTTCTATTTCCCGCTAAAAAGTTAAGTAAAAGTAACTCTAGATTGGTTTTTTGTAAATATATTCTATAACATCAAATAATGACTCTTTATTAGATGTGGTTAAAACAGGCCCTTGAACAAATATTCTTTCACTGCCTTTCATTAACATTACAAAATGTTTGTGTAAGATTTGATGGTCAAATCCAACCAAATTCATAGGATCATAGCCACATATTTTAAAAGGTCCTTCTATTGTGATTAAATCATTTTCTTTAAATAATACTAACTCATTATTTTTTCTTTCTATGTAATCTTTTATTAAAGAGGTATCTGATAACTCGATATTTCCCTTAAACTTTTCTATAGGTATTTGCTCAGATATTAATCCAAATAAGGTTGTCTTGCTTCCCATTTCATAATGTAGTGATAAACCAAGTGACTCTGATAAATAACATAACATCGCACCTGTAAAATAAGCAATTCTTCTTGCGTCAAACTGTAGTTTTTCATCAGTTAGATTCTTTCTTATATAGTCTATTCTTTGATCGTATTTTTTAGGATTAAGCTGTAGAAGTGACTTGATCATCATACCCTTCCATGGTTTCGATATTAAGCTCATAATCTATCATCTCATTGAGTTCTATTCTTCTTTTTCTAAATGATAATGCTTCTTTTAAATGAAGTAATATCTGCTCTGAAGTAGATGCTTGTACAAGCTTTTTAAGTTCTAACTGTTTCAATGTATGATGTTCTATTGAAATGGGATATTGAGTGCCATTTATATCGTTTATATCCCTAACACCTTCTTTTGACCACTGGTGTGCATGAAACATTTCATGTATGAGATTACAGGTTAAAATGTCTAAGTCCTTTAAATCATCTTCAGTCACATACCATATGGCAATGTATTTTTCTTCAAATAGAATGGCTGAGTTGCCTAAAAATCGATTATCCTTTTCAAGTGTTTGATCTTTTAAATAGACTTTTTCATCATCATATATCGCGTAGTCATATCTAATAAACCCATGATAGAGTGTGTTAAATTCAATTGAATCTAATCTTTTATCAATTTCAGTTCTAATCTGTTTCATATGACATATCCTTTTCTTCCAATATATTAATGGCATCTTTAAGAAAGTTAAAACTACCACAAACCATAAACTTGGCAACATTATCTTCTAACTGATATTGAAAACGACAGAACTCATATTCATTACTATTAATTAATGTCATAAATATATTTGCATACCCATTGGCTTCTTTTGCACTGGTTACATCAATGTCTATCATCAAACAGGTTTTGACTTTAGCTGTTCCTTTTATTTTTTCGAAAACATCTTCCATCGATTCTGGTGCTCGATTGTCCAAATAATCTTTAAGTACCTCTTTTGATACTTTCCAGCTACCACCAATTTTTTGCCCTTTAACAGTACCATCTCTTAAATATCTTCTAACAGTTTTAACATGAACATCTAATATCGTGCAACTTCCTGTGGCGAATATAAATCCTTCATCAAAGCACCTCCTAGGAACAACATACCTCAAAAAGGAACAATGTGAAACAGTTGTTACCAATAAAAAATCTCTACACTATTCATGATTTTTAAATAGGTAGAGATTCTATATATAATAAAGGTCCTAAGTTATCGGAATTTCTATAGTTACTGTTGTACCATCCTCATCACTTTCAATGAATATCTTTCCCTCTAAGATATAATTAACGGCATTATAAACGATACTCAAACCTAATCCCATTTGAGATGAGTGATTATCCCCTGTATAAAAAGGATCAAATACATAAGGGATATCATCCTTATTGATGCCTATTCCATTATCTGAAACAATCAGATGAAGCATATCTCCAACGATATTCGCACCAATAATAACGGTGCCATTTTGTTTATCTTTAAAGCCATGAGTAAAGGCATTCTTAATCAAACTTAAAATGATTAGTTCAATTATTTCAGAGTAACTATTCATTTGAAGACTCTCATCACAATTCAAAATTAATGTATGTTTCTCATCAACCGTTACATCCGTCACATGTTTTAGTTTTTCTAAAATATTAAATTCAGATTTTACTAAAGTATCGTTACTCTGAGTTAATAAGCTAAACATCTGAATAAGGTCAGTCGAACGTGTTAATCCTGTTAACATCAAATCATAAGATTTTTCAAACTCCTTAAAGAAACTCTCCAGTTTATATTTGCTGAGTTTATTATCCCAATAATCATCTTTTAAGTCGAATATGGTTTTACCCATATAAGTCGCTGATGTTATTGACGTTCCTAATGGTGTATTAATATTATGTGCAATATCTTTAATTAATTTGTTCATTGAAAGAAACTTTTCCTGTTGAATGATTTCCTTTTGAGCTATTTCAAGTGCTATTGTCCGTTCTTCTATAATTCTTTCTAAATTATTATTTAAAACTTTTAAAGCCTCAGAAACATTATTTTTTTCACCAATTTCATTTAACAGTTCCTTTTGCTTAGATTCAAGCGATGCCATAAAAGAATTAAAATGCCCCCTTAATTCACCGATTTCATCTTTACCATCAACTTCTAGTCTAGCGGATAAGTCTCCATTAACACCTTTTAAAACACTTGATTCCAATTGTTTTAATGGTCGAATAATTCTTTGACTCACTTTAATTGTAATTATTATAATGATGAAAATACTAATGAATAAAATTAAGATGATGTAATACGAAATCACTCTAAGTGGTTTATAAAACTCATCTTTATATGCAGTTGCTGCAATGATCCAATTGTATTCTTCTAACTCCGAAAAAACCATTATTTTCTTTTTAACAGTCAAATCCTCTGGATTTTGCCACTCATATTCGATTATGCCATTTCTTTGTTCTAAAACACTATTCACAACATCAGCTTGAGGTATATCTTCAACACTCAAATTTTCTCCCTTTAAAACAGGATGAACAAGAAATGTACCATTCTCATCCAGAATTGCTGGATAGCCAGTTTCCCCAAATTTTATTGCCAACACTCTTTCTTCAAAGTCAGTTACACTTAAGAGTTCATAAAATTCCTCTTTGTAACTTGAAACAGAAATAATCCAATCCCACGGCTCAAAATATGACATATTAAGTGATTTCTGCCTTGGATAAGTATCATCAGGGTTCTCCCAGTAATACTCTAAATAACCGTCATGTTGTACCATTTGTTCTTGTATGAAGTCATATTCCGATAAATCACTTCCAATTAATTCTTTATAAGGATGATAAATGATGAATCCATTGCTATCTACAATATATGTATAGCCAGTCGTACCTATCGATAATGATTTTAAATATTTAATAGCATTTTCTTTAGCTTCTTCTTCTGATATGTCACCACTTTGGAGCATTTCATACTCATATTCTACAGTGTTGAGAGTTACTTCAGAAATAGTTCTTAGATGTGTCTTAATTGAAACATCTACAGTAGTTTTAATCATATCATTAATAAGAGTTGATGCATTTTCCAACTCATTTTCAATATTTATGGTTATAATTCTACGAACTCCAATATAAATAGCAGAAGTCGTTATAGATAATATGAGTACAAATAAAACTGTAAAAGTTATGACTAATTTTGGAGTTAATTTCATTCTAATCAATTTAGCATGTAATAATTTCATAAGAAACTCCTTTTACGACTTAATACCCTACTTTCTTTAAAATTAAGCATAGAACCCAATTAAAAAAAGATATGATCACATCATATCTTTTTTGTTAACCTTCTAATCGTGAAGCCCATTGTAATAATCTCTTCTTATTTTCTTCTTTATCTGTCTTTCGTGTTGTTAAATCTAATGATCCTAAAATATGATTATCCGCTAATATTTCTTCGAAATGTTCCTTGGTTTTACCTTTGCCACCTTCATGTGTAAAGAAGAATGCCACTTTCTTTGCAATTAAATCTTCTGTATCAAAGAAGGTTCTAAGTGGTGGTGCAAAAGTACCAGCCCATACTGGTGATGCAATAATAATTCTATCATAATCACTTGCTTTGAAATCATAAGGTTTTAAATCTGGTTTCTTTTTCATCACAGCTTGGTAACCACCCCAAACATATTTAGAAACTCCTTTTGATTTATGTTCTTTTATAGGTTTTAATTCCAAGGTTTCTGCTCCAATAGTTTCAGCTAAAGCATTCACTAAAAAATCAGTATTACCTTCAAATGAATAATAAACAATAATTGTTTTCATATGATACCTCCTACTTCTATTGTACTGCAAAAAATCAATTAATTAACAATAGTTTTATAAAGAAAATGCCCTCCGAAGAGAGCATTTATATCTTTCTTATGCACTAATGTTTGTTGAGAAGTAAGAAGTTTCATTTGAAATATCTTTAATTCTACCATCAATTATAGCTTTATCTAAACCAACTTCATTAATGTAGTCGATTAAGATTTGGTCCATTGAACCTAATTCAGCTACAACTGGAGCACCATCAAACATTTCATAACCATCACCACCACCAGCAAGGAAGTCGTTGATTGCTACTGTGTATGTTTGACCAGCAACTAAAGCAGTACCAGCAATCATAATCTTAGTGACTCTTGAACCAGCTTCTTTAGAGGCATCAAATTCTACAGTCATACCAGCGATATGAGGGAATGCACCTTTAGTCTCTGGATATGAGTCTATACCATGCTCAATAGCAGCTTGAATGTCAGCACCTGATAATTCAATAACAGTTACTGTGTTACCATAAGGAAGCACTGTTAATACTTCACCTTTAGTGATTTCACCAACATCGATAGATGCTCTGATACCACCACCATTAGTAAGTGCTACATCAGCGCCAGAGTAGTACAAGTTAGCTTCAGCAATAAGATTACCGATTGCAGCTTCTTGTGTTCTAACGATTGCTCTGTCACCAATTAATTCAATTGTTGATGTTGCAACAACTTCATTTTCAATTGGAGCATTAGCTTCTACTAATTCAGCAATTAAAGCAGTCATAGCTGCATCATCTTCTAATTCAACACCTTCAGCTTTAGTAAACATATAAGCTGTTTTTGAAAGCACTTCACCATCTTTAATAGAAAGTTTAGCAATACCTAAATTTGTTGTCTTTGTATCAGCTTGAACGATTAAAGTACCATTTACCATTAAACCATTAGCATATGTTGAATGAGAGTGACCATCGATCATAACATCGATACCATCTACAGCTTCTGCTACTGATTCTGAAGTATAATCACCTTCATTTCCTAAGTGAGCCAATGCAATAATAATATCAGCTTTGCCTGTAAGTTCTTCAACCATAGCAGCAGCTACAACTTTCGGATCTTCAAAAGTTAAACCAACTGTATTATCTGGATGAGACTTATAAATTGTTTCAGGAGTAGATAGACCAAACATAGCTACTGTAAAGCCATCCATCTCTTTAATAACATATGGTGTTAAGAAATTCGTACCATCTGCTTTTTTAATATTAGCAGAAAGTACAGGCATCTCTAACAATGCGTCTAGTTCTAATAATCTTTCAGAACCATAATCGAATTCATGGTTACCAGCTGCCATCGCATCATAACCTAATAAATTCATTACTTTTGTTCCACCTTCACCTTTAGTAAGAGTTACAAGATTAGCACCTTGAAGTGCATCTCCACCGTCTAAAAGTAATACATTATCATTATTAGCTTTTACATCTTTAACTTTTGTTGCGATAGCAGCAATTCCCATACCATCATATTTTCCATAATTAAAGAATCCATGCATATCATTTGTGTGCATAATAGTTAATTCTTTAGCAGTAGAGTCTTTTAATAACTCATAAACATCAGGATCATGAACATTTATTGCTCTAACATTTGGGGTTCTTCCATCTTCCGAAGTTGGAATTAAGATATCACCACTCTTGATAAATTCTAATACTTTTTCATATCCTGGTTGTTCTAAATCAGCATTGATAACCTTCCAGTTATTATCTACAGAAGGTGTAGCTATACCAGCTTTTTCTTCGTCGATGTACTTGATGATTAAATCTCTAATTCTACCAGCATCTTGCATTGTTTCATAAGAATCATAATATTTATCAGCATCTGTCACTAATCCTAGACTCATTAATGTTCCGAATCTATAGTTGTTGATTGCTAATTTGTATGTGCCAGTAGGATTAATTGCTGTATCACCCATTTTTGCGTTTACAATTCTCTCATCAGCTTCTTTTGATAAATCAATATCATAAGTTAAACCAGAGAACATATCATAATTGTAACCTCTTATATTTTCATTAAATGAAATTGTAACATCGCCTTCTTGATACGTATTGTAATAAGAAGCAGACCATTCCATATACTTCAATAAGTTAGCACCTGTAATATTAACACCAACTAAAGTATTTGGATATTTGTAAATATTTGCAACATCTTTCTTCATGAAATCACCAGCAACTAGGTTCATGTCTGATTTGAATGCTGCAGCAGAAGAAACATCTGCACCTGTATAGAACATTTGAACATCATTGATTAAATCAATTAATGCAGTATCTTCAACTTGTGCAGTTGGCATAGTTGTTACAGCCGCAGCACCAGTTATATAATCTACATTTTCAATATAGTCAGAAGTTACCTCACCAACAACGATTTGAGCATCTGCCATTGATTGATCATGAACAAACTTAAATGTATCCATAATACCTTGATCTTCAACTACTGTATAAGTTTCATTGTTCTTAGTTTCAACTTTAATAACTTCATTACTACTGTTTACATAAATATCCGCTTGAGCTAAAGCCCAACCATATTTACCTGGTTCAATTAATTGAACACCGTTAATTTCGTTTATGTACTTAGAGTGAGCATGTCCACCAAAGATGACATCAAACTCAGGGAAATCAGCAGCAATATCTTCGATTCCTGGCATGCCTTTGTAAGCATCAGGACCTAAGTGATAAGCACCAATTAATACGTCGTACTTACCTTCTAATTCTTTAACAACTTTAGCAGTTTCAGCTGTAATATCAGTAAATTCTAAACCAGCAAAGTGACTAGGAGCAGACGCTTCCCAGATTGGAACTTCTGGTGGAATCATACCTACAACAGCAACTCTAACGCCATCAATTGTAAAGACCGTATATCCATCAATAAATCTCTCGTTAGTACCTTCTTTATAGATATTTGAAGATAAAACTGTACCTTCAAATGTAGCGATATTTCTATCTAAGAAAGATTTTTCAAAGTTAAACTCATGGTTACCTAAAGTCCATACATCATAATCCATTTCGTTCATAGCTTGAATCATTGGATGAACTGGTAGGTCATTGAATAATTCAGCTGAGTTATCTTGAACTGTATCTCCAACATCCATTAATAAAACATTTTCTTCATTGGCTCTTATTTCTTTTACCAATGTCTGAATCTTAGCTAATCCAGCATCTGCATCTACAGAATCAATTGCATATTCATAAGCATAAATTCTACCATGCATATCAGCTGTTCCTAAGACAGAAATTTTCTTAGCATCATCTGGAATTTTAAGTTCATCTCCAGCATAAATAAGATTTGGATCTTCAATGTTATTGTACTCTGCTAACTCTTCATATGTTCTACCATATTTTTCAGCAATTTGCCATAATACGTCACCTTCTTGGATAACGTAAGTATCTTCTGCAAATGCAGCTAACGGTAATGATGTCATAATCATTACTAAAACTAGTAACAAACTCAGTTTTCTGAATTTCTTCATGTTCCCTCCTTATAATATGTAAATAACCAATTCGTACCGAAGTACTTTTTACGCACAAAACGTGCTATATAATGGAGCGATGCTCCATAGATATAATAATCAATTTTTATTAGTAAAAGTTCTCAACTATTTATTTACTAAAAAAAATCGAAAATACAAGCCATCTATCCTCTACCCCATTTATCTTAGTTTAACACTGTTTTTGAATGAATTTGCTAAATTCTTGAAAATTTTCTGAATATTTTGTAAATAATGCACAAGAAAGCGTATTCCTACACGTTTTCTTATACTTTATAGTATCTTATACATTTCGATTTGACTGATTTCATCTTCAATAAATCCAGTTGATTTCATAAATCCTTGTAGACCTCCCTGACTAGGAAAACTATATTTAACCATGCCATTTACTTCAACTGAATCCATTAACATTTTACCGTATCCATTTAATCGATGTTTCTTTTTAACATGTAGATAACAAACTCTATTGTTTTTATAAGCAATCATGCCAACCATTTCATCATGGAAGAAAATCGCTTTAAACTCTGGTTTGGTATGTTCTAAGTACCAGAGTTCATTTTGCCAATTGATATGGCCTTCTACTTCACTTCTATAAATCTTGTAGTCTTCCATTGAAATAGTTTGAATAGAGTCATGTAACACATGTTTATGTTTTTGAAGGGTATAATACTTCAATTGATAAACCACTTGATAGTCTGATGCAAGATAAAATACAACCGCTCTATCATTATCACTTATACACTCTAAAAACAGTTGTTTACAGCCTAAATCTCTTGCCAGCTTTTCATGTGATTCTATCAGTTTTCTGGCAATTCCTTGCCTTCTATACTCAGGATGAACACACATGGTACCACAGCGAAGCGTTAAAATGCCTTCATAAGTATTGCAGCCTCCTAAGACCAATCCTATTGGCAACTCATCCTCATAAGCAATGAAAGAGAACAATAATTTATTACCTTCTGGTCCGAAAAAGTGTGATTCAAACTGTTCCATCGACATTTCAAATTTAATGGAATAGTCAGAAAAACCTACTTTAAAGGCATTATAAACATCTTCCATTGATACTTCATTACAACTTACAATTCTCATACTCCCCCCTTGTATCTATTATTCTGTATGATTGATAACCAATCCTTTACCTTTTCCTTTTTGTATCTTTTTTTCTTTTTTCCTATGTTCAATACTCTTTGTGACAATATCCATATCATATTCTTCTGGATACAAGTCTTTCTTATCAATAAATGGTTTTAATCTTTTAAAGTTAATTTTGGTACGTTTTTTCTTGATCATAATTGTTAAATCACCTTTACGGTCTTCTTCTTCAACAACAACACCATGACTTTTTAGAATTGGCACATAAACAGCGTCACCCAGTTTAAAATTATGTGTTTTTTTCACAACTTTCTTTTTACGCTCTAGAAGCACTTCTTTTTTCTCAACAACTTTAGGAGCGAATTTCTTATCCTTTTCAAGTCTTTTACTCAACAAATTGCTATAGTCCTTTGATTCATCATATGCAATTTCATGAGCATCTTCTATAATACTTTGTTCCATACCCAATCTTAAGGCAATTAGAAAAGCATTACTTGCACCGGATTCATTCATAATCAATTCATACTTTGGTCTTAACGTGTTTAAATCAAATGCCATACTGCCGTTTACAAATCCATCATGGTGAAGTGCAAAACTCTTCAATTCACTAAAGTGAGTAGTTGCAAGTATCTTAGAACCTTTATTATAAAGTTTCTTTAAAATAGCAATGGCAAGTCCCATACCTTCAATAGGATCTGTTCCAGTACCGACTTCATCCAAAATGACTAAAGTTTGATTGTCAGCTTGTTCTATGATCTCAATTATATTTGTTATATGAGATGAAAATGTACTCAAGGATTGTTCTAAATCTTGGCCATCACCAATATCTGCTAAAATTCTTGAAAAGTTAATGAGCCTTGATCCAGGATCAGCGGCACCATGTAACCCACATTGTGTCATTAAGGTCAGTAATCCTATTGTTTTAAGCGTCACTGTTTTACCACCTGTGTTAGGACCTGTAATCAACAATCCTTGTTTACTCTTTGGAATCAGGACATTTAAAGGAACAGCTTCTCTACCCAGCATAGGATGTCTACCATTTACAATATGAATATCACCTTTGTTGTTCAGTTCAATGGCACTACCTTGAATCGCCTTAGAATACTTTGCTTTTGCAAATATAAAATCATAATGTACCAAACAATCATAGTTCATTTTTAGACTCGGCAAGATCATAGCAACATCATTGGTAATCTCAGAGAGTATACGAATAATTTCTTCGTTTTCTCTAATTTTTAAACTTTCAATTTCATCTTGTAATTTTCTAGTCGAATCCAATTCCATAAAAACAGTTGATCCAGATTGTGATTTATCCAAAATATGCCCATTAACAAATGATTGTGCTGTACTTTTAATGGACAGTACAAACTTACCATTTCTCATACTTATAACGGAATCTTGAATATAATCCTTTGTACTATTTGATCGTAAATATTGATTTAACTTCACTTGAATACGATCATTCAAGATCTTCATTTTCTTTCGAATCTTATGAAGTGTTGTGCTGGCTTGATCTGCAATTTCATTACCAATAACGGTTTGAATGATTCTTTCGTGGAGTTCACTTTCAATCACAATGGTATTGGCATATTGAGAGATCACAGGAATCAAAGTATCTTTATCCTTCATAAAACTGACTATCTTATGTCCAGCTGATAGAAACTTTTCACATGAGTTTAGATCACTCGGATCCAAAATTCTACCTTTTTCTACTTTTTCAAGCATCTCTTTAACACCAAACAATCCATCTATCGGCGCTCTATAATTGCTATCTGTGATCCGTCTTGCCTCTGTCACTTCATTTAGATGTTGATCAATGACATCTAAACTCACCAACGGTTTTAAATGCTCTACCTTATATTTTGCTTCATCAGATAATGCATACTCTTTTACCGTATTAATAATTTTGTTTAATTCTAGGGTTTGAAATACTTTCAAAACTGCCTCCTTATTCTAATCATATCAGAAGAATTTAATCTTCACTACTGTATCTACAAAAACAAAAAACGACATGCGAAAGCATATCGTCAAAAAAAAGATAGAGTCTTCCTCTATCCTTACATTATTCTCGGTAGACGTTGATTGCTTATAACATATTGATTTGAGTACCATAAATAGACCTTCTAAAAGGTATAAAATAGTGACTCAAATATTCAATTAATTAGTTATAAGCTCCCGTAATCATAAAAGTTCCTCTTTTCTTTAAATTCAACTTAATTATATAATCAGGCATGCTAAAAAGCAAACTTATTTATATGACAAAAGTATTACACTAAATCTTTGCAATCTCAGTTAAGAGATTCTTACCAAACTCATCTCTGAATGTTAAGTTGGTACTAGGATACAATTCTATACGCCCTTCATCTGCTAAACTGACCAAAGTCTTATCAATTGGTAATTCAGCAATGAGTGGTAATTGATATTTATCAAGTACTTTTTTGATATTACTTTCACCAAACAAGAAATGTTTTTCATCACATTTATCACACATAAAATAACTCATATTTTCAACAAGTCCAATGATTGGTGTTTCTAATCTATTGGCCATAATGATTGATTTATTAACGATGAGTTGAACCAAGTCTTGTGGCGTAGAAACAACAATAATACCATCTACTTTTATTTGTTGCATCACCGTTAAAGTAACATCCGATGTCCCTGGTGGTAAATCAATTACCAAATAATCGAGTTCTCCCCAAATAACATCATCGTGAAACTGTTGCACTGTACTGCCTAACATTGGTCCTCTCCAAATCACTGGATCATCTTCATTGTCTAACAATAGATTCAATGACATCACTTTAATACCAGTTACCGTTTCAGCAGTTGTTAATCCTTCTTCTGTTTGGAATACTTTTTTCTTGTTCACACCAAATAATTTAGGAATGGATGGTCCTGTAATATCAGCATCCAATACACCAACAGAATGACCAGCATTTCTAAGTGTTGTTGCAACCAAACCTGTTACAGTTGATTTACCAACGCCACCCTTTCCACTCATAACAGCAATAATTTTCTTTATTTTATTTTTGTTCTTAAAATCAAAGTTTACGACTTGTTCCATAGCTCCTCCTTTTTGGCATATGCCATCACATTCAGTATACGCCGTTTATGGCATATGTCAATAACTAAACTAACATCTCTTTTATAACAAAAAGTCTAGTATGATTGAAGGTTTAAATATTATTAATATCGTGGTCTGTACTTTCCATAATATTACCTAAATGATATGATGATGTGGGAGGTACATTAGACATGATAACTAAAATAAAAACACTAATCAACGCTACCAATGCTGAAATAGCCACACATAATTTCGTTAAATCCTTAGGTGAATTGGTGATTCAGTTAATAGAACTTGAAACGGAGTTAAATGAAACGTATTTTACTTCAAGATCTGTTGAGGAACTTAAGACTTTAAACACAGAATTGTACAATGAATTACAAGGCTCAAACTATGAGACGTCTTATGCAAATCCATCGTATTGCGTCCAAAACTTCGGGAAAGATTTAGGACAACTGTTAACCGCAATATACACAGACTATAGAAAAATGATTTCTTTTTCTTATAGACACAATCAAGAGGCTTTAACTTTATATGGTGATGCTTTCTTAGAGTTCGCAGCCATATTAAGTCAAGAAAATAATCCTATTATCGACTTAACAAAATCGTATCAAACATTCAAAAAGAATAATTTATATAGGGAGTTAATCAAAGGACTTCATAACCAATCCAGTTCTAAAGATTCCTTTGCTCATCAATTAATGGCTTCTGAAGATGTTTCAGACACAAAATATTTATTCAAATATGGTTTGTATATTACTGATAATGAAATAAAAACATCTGAATTTTTAAACTCATATGATGACGGTGAATTAAAAGAGTTAATGGATATGACTGCTAGAGCATATGTCAAAGGTTTTGAAACCGATGGGAAAGATATCACTTTAAGACATAATGTTCAAATCCGTTACAATGCAGGACAGGAAAAAATGATTCATGTTTTAATTGAATCTTTCAAGAAACACAATCTGAATGGATTCTTTGGCAATCCAATAAGCACACCAGCAAATAAACAATTTGATTACGATCATCGTTTTGATAATGGTATCTATTTGGATCAAAACTATTTAGAATTCGAAATAAAGACTTTTGAAAAAGTATTAGAAGATACAAAAGATATTTCATTAGATTATTCAGGCATTATGTACTTTGATAAATTTGGTGAAGCACCATTTACACCTCAGTCTAAAGATGGAAATATCAGTTTGTCAGAAGAACAAACAAAATTATCCTCTGAACTCAGAAACAAAACAAGAGCGATGCGAGATGAATATTTCAAAGGATCCGAGACGAGTTTTTGTATCATAGCTTTTCCAGTACCTGAAATCGGTGATCAATTTGAAGAGATTTATGCAGCGACTTGTAGAATCAATAAACTCTCAAGCGAAGAATACCTACCGATACAACAAACACTTATAGATACTCTTGATCAAGCAGACTACGTTCATGTAAAAGGGAGCAATAAGAATAAAACTGACATCATGGTCAAACAGGGTCACTTAGAGGATCCTAAAACTCAAAGTAATTACTACAATTGTGGTGCGGATGTGAACATACCGGTTGGTGAAGTGTTTACTTCCCCTGTTTTAAAAGGGACTCATGGTCTACTGCATTTAGATGTTGTTTTTCTAGATGAACTGAAATACATTGATTTAGAATTAACGTTTACAGATGGTTATATCAGTGATTATACTTGTAAGAATTTTGAAGATGAGTCTGAAAACAGAAAGTACATTGAAGAGAATCTTTTATTCCCTCATAAGACTTTACCTTTAGGTGAGTTTGCAATCGGAACCAATACTTTGGCATATGTCATTGCAGAAAAGTATGATATTGTTGATATTTTACCTATTTTAATAGTTGAAAAAATGGGACCTCATTTTGCTATAGGAGATACATGTTACACCTATGCAGAAGATCTTGATGTATTTAATCCTGATGGTAAATGTATTATCGCTAGAGATAATGAAAAATCAATTTTAAGAAAAGAAAACTCTTCTGAAGCCTATACAAACGTTCATACAGATATCACGCTACCATATGATTCTTTGGCTTTTATTGATGCTGTTACATCAACTGATGAACGTCTATCGATCATAAAAGATGGTCGCTTTGTCTTACCTGGTACTGAAAAACTAAATGAACCATTCAACTAAAATGAGGGGAAATCCCCTCATTTTCTATTTAAGATATTTTTCATTAAATGATTCTACAGACATCGGTCTATCATAATAATACCCTTGACCATAATCACAATCATTAAGCAATAAATATTCAGATTGTTCTGCAGTCTCAATACCTTCTGCAACCACTTCCAATCCTAAATTA
>JABXKX010000203.1 GCA_013619035.1 Peptostreptococcaceae bacterium | reverse complement strand
GGATTATATAAATCTGTTACGAAAGATGGCTTGGGATTTGCAATTTCTGATGCCTCTGACAATGTAAGACAATTGTTTAAGTTGATGAAATTAGAAGATTTGTTAGAATAGAGATGATGATATGTATAATATTTTGATAGCCGATGATGTGGCAATGAATAGAATGCTCATTAGGAGTATTCTTAAAAGTAAATTAGATAATATCACTTATTTTGAAGCAGAAGATGGTGATGTTGTTATTGAGACGGTTAAAACGCATTCAATCGACTTAATCATTTTGGATCTAATCATGCCTGTAAAAGATGGTTTTGAAACACTTCAGTATTTGAAAAACCATTCTTTATACCATCATATCCCTGTTATTGTAAATTCAGCATTAAGTGAGATAACCAGTATAGAAAAAACTTTGGAAATGGGTGCGATTGAGTATTTCACAAAACCCTTTTCGCCAGATGATATTGAAATAATATTACCTCTAAAAGTAAAAAATGCTTTGAGATTACATGATCAGAACAAAGAAATTGAGAGACTTAATATTGAATTGAATCAAGAACTAAAAAATGCCAATGAATTTGCACGGTTTATGTTACCGGTTAAATCATCATTTAGAAAAGTTGATTTTGAATTACATTATCACCCTTCACTTGGTATTGGAGGAGACTTCATTGATTGTGTAGAGATTGATGATAAAGTTTGGTTTATGGTCGCAGATATTACGGGTCATGGGATTGCTGCTGGCATGGCATCTTCTATGATTAAAATATTATTTAGAATGACATTGGAATCACCAGATATGTCACCAAGTGAATTATTAGCTTCTATTAATAACAGAATCTTCAATATATTTGGCGATAATGATAACAGTAATTTTATTGTGTTTACAAGTTTTGTAGGGTGCATCGAAAAATGTCAATTAACTTATTCAAATGCAGCTCAACCTTACCCAATCATTTATAAGAAAGCGACTGATGAGGTTTTTGCTATTGAGAATGGTGGTATGCTTGTTGGAATGATTGAAAACATGAAGTATGATGAATATACGATTCCTCTAGAACCTGGAGATGGTATTTTTGTTTATACAGATGGCCTTTTTTCAACGGGTAAAAGCAGTGACTATACTCACTGGACGTTAGTAAAGGAATCTTGTGGTGAATTGAAATCAATTATGAGAGATGATCCTAAGAAATTCTTAGAAAATATTTTTTGGAAATTTAGTTTTCTTCACAAAACATCAGGAAGTGACTTTACTGATGATGTTGCATTAATATATCTGAGTTTAAAAGAGTAACTAAGGCGAAAGTCTTAGTTTTTTTGTGAAAATATAGGAAGTATGATAAAATTCTATTAGTGAGACACTATATTTATATTGAGAGGAATATTATGATTAGAATAGATAACAGAGCATTTGATGAAAAAAGACAGGTAAAAGTAACAAAAGATTATTTACTTCATCCGGAAGGATCAGTTTTAATAGAAATGGGTAATACAAAGGTTATTTGTACAGCTTCAGTAGAAGAGAAAGTACCTCCTTTTTTAAAAGGACAAAATAAAGGTTGGGTAACTGCAGAGTACAGTATGTTACCACGATCAACACATACAAGAAAAATAAGAGATATCGCTAAAGGTAAATTGGATGGTAGAACTTCTGAGATTCAAAGATTGATCGGAAGGTCTCTTCGTTCTGTTGTTGATTTAGGGAAATTAGGTGATAGAACGATTTGGCTTGATTGTGATGTGATACAAGCTGATGGTGGCACTAGAACAGCATCGATAACCGGTGCATTCATTGCAATGGTATCAGCGATGCAACAATTAAAAGAAAAAGGACTTATTCAAGAAATTCCGGTTAAAACTTATCTTGCTGCTATCAGTGTTGGTTTGTTAGAAGAACATATTGCACTTGATTTATGTTATGAAGAAGATTCTACAGCGATTGTTGATATGAATGTAATTATGACTCATGACAAAAGAATTGTTGAGGTACAAGGTACTGGAGAAGAAGCGCCTTTTACACGTGAACAAATGAATCAAATGTTAGATTATGCTGAAAAAGGTATCTTGGAACTGGTATCAATTCAGAAAGAGTATATAGGAGAATTGTTTAATGAATAAAGCTATTTTGGCTTCTAATAATGCACATAAATTAGAAGAAATATACGATATTTTAAAAGATTTCAATTATGAATTAAAATCAATGCGAGATGCTGGTCTAGAAATGGATATTGAAGAGAATGGTTTAACATTTGAAGCCAATTCTTTAATAAAAGCAAAAGCAGTAGTTGATGCACTTGGATGTATAGCAATAGCTGATGATTCTGGATTGATGGTTGATGCACTTGACGGTGCTCCGGGAATATATTCTGCTCGATATGCAGGTGAACCAAGTGATAGTAATAAAAATAATGAAAAGTTGCTTGATGCTTTAAAAGATATCAGTGATGATAAAAGAACTGCAAAATTTGTAAGTGTTATTACGATGGTATTTGAAGATGGTGAAACGATTGTTGCCAGAGGAGAAGCTCACGGAAAGATCGGGTACGAGTATAAAGGAGATCATGGCTTTGGCTACGATCCTTTGTTTATTGATGATGTATCAGGACTCACTTTCGCTGAATTATCTTCAAAAGAAAAAAACGAGCGTAGCCATAGGGCAAAAGCATTGATTATCTTAAAAGAGGCTCTTGAGAAAAGAGCTAACAAATGAAAGTATTAGTGTTTAGTGATTCACATGGCAAATTAGCTTTAGCACATGATATTATTCAAAAGGAAAACTGTGATATGATTTTACATATGGGCGACAGCTTTGAAGATATGTTAGAACTCAAGTCTTGTTATGATATACCTGTTGTTGGTGTTGTTGGAAATGTAGATTATATCACTGAAGGACCAGAGCAGGTGAGTATGGTTATTGGTGGTTATAAAGTCTTTCTATGTCATGGTCATCGTTATCGAGTCAATCAAAACTTAAATCATTTAATTGCACAAGGTAAAACGATGGATGCTGATATTATTCTATATGGTCATACTCATACGCCGTATTATGACAAAAATACACCCGTGATAATGAATCCCGGGAGTATTTCAAAGCCTAGAATTGTAACTCATCCAAGTTACGGTATTTTGGAATTGGAAAAGGATAGTATTAAAGGAAGAATTATTTATGTTAAGTAGTTTCATTTTAAAATAGTATTTGTTATAATACTATTATATGCACCGTTAGCTCAGTTGGATAGAGTGGCAGACTTCGAATCTGATGGTCGGGGGTTCGAATCCCTTACGGTGTGCCAGAAGTATTGGAATTCCTAAGTTTTACTTAGGGGTTCTTTTTTATATCTTTACTTTTAAAACATTTTATCAACAATGAATGGAATACGCAAATTGAGTATAGGATTTCGTTAATACTATTAGATGAAGTAATAGTGCTGCATTTATATTGCTAGGTTATTGTTGCTCGAACAATTCGCTTGATTATATAATTAAATGTGTGGTTTA
>JABXKX010000629.1 GCA_013619035.1 Peptostreptococcaceae bacterium | reverse complement strand
CACACACCTCAAAACCATATGTATCAGGCATATTAACTGCCAATAGAATAATATCAGGTTTAATTTGATGCACCTCTTCAAGGTACTCACTATCTGTCTCCATAGTGATTATAATATAGTCATCACATAATTCTTCTGAAATCTTATTCACAATTTCTTCAAATACGTTGATTAGTAAAACTTTATATTTAATCATCTCATCATCACCTCAATTATATGATACCCCTAAATGTCATTAATACACATAAAAGCCACTCACCAAAATTGATGAGTGGCATGCTTAATACATCCAAGGGATAGACATATTATTCTGGAAATTTCTTATTTATAATTTGAATCAATGGCGCAACTTGTAAGATTGTTGGAGCACCTTTCATCCAGATTTGTTGTTTGATGACTTCTAGAAGTTCAGCTTTTGTAGCCCCTTCTTGAATTGCTTTTCTCATTTCTAATTTAGCACGTTGTTCATTATCATCAAATATCGCAGTAGCAAGTGCAATCATATATCTATATTTTAGTGGAATAACACCTTCACCCCATATTTGATGGTGGTAACTTGAAATTGTCTTTTGGAATTCTTCACCAAAGTTTTCAGCAACCATAACTCCTGGTGGTACAAAGCCTTGTTTTGTTTGGAAGTATTCTTTTTCTTTTTTATCTAACATATCATAATCTCCTTTATTGTTTGTATTTATACCTTTATTATACACTGTTTTAGTATACATACAGTAACTTGAGTTACAATTAATCAAACTCTAAGATTATTTTTTTATCTTTTGGTATAGATGAACTTGTGAAAAATGTAAAAAGAAGCACACCACATAAGTGCATTTAACAATTGATTTCTAATAATCGGTGGAGATTTCTTAAAATACTTTTTAGATGTATTAAATCTCGTTTTTTAAAGCGTTCTTCATCAATTAGCGTTTTAGTCTTTTGTAGTAATGTCACAATCTCTTTTGAAGACACTGGTTTCAAAATATATTCCAAGACATGATACCTAATTGCCTTTTTTGCAAATTCAAACTCCTCTAAACCAGACAGTATGATGACCTTCACTGCTGGGTACTGATCATGTATAAGTTGAGACAATTCAAATCCTAATGTGTTAAATCAATTTTTTCAAGTGATGGACCACTGACTTCTGTTTCATCATCAACAATTATTATCTTATACATCCCCCCCTTCAGTATTTTTTTTATGGACATAAAGACGTTTTACATGCAAATTCTACGATTAATTTGGTAGAAACTACACAACGAAAACACGAACAAAATCATTGATATACAAAATAACATACGTTACACTGTGAGTGTACACGAATTTTTTTATCTAAATTCAACAAGAAGACACCTTGCTCTATAGCTGGGTGATGAATTGTTGTTTTGCAGAGCAAAATGCATATAAATGATGGAAAAATCAGACTTGTACAATTTCACACTTCAGGATATAATAAACATATATTGGTAAGAACGTATGTTCTTTTAGGAGCGTGAGATAAATGAGATTAAGTTTTAAGTTCTATCCTAAATTAAATCAGTCAGAATTGGATGTTTTAGATGAATTATCTTTTCATACGACCAAACTCTATAATATTGCTAATTATGAGTGTATTACCCATGGGATTAAATCTTATCTTGAGCTTGAAAAATTACTCAAACTTAACTGGCACAATGATTTCTTACATTCCCATAATTATCAACAATGTCTAAAGGTTATTGACCAAGACTGGAAATCTTATTTTGCTTCTTCAAGAGATTATAAAAAAAATCCCTCGAAATATTTAGGTATACCTAGACATCCTAAATACAAGAACAGCTCTCAAAAAAATCAGGTAATTTTTACAAATCTCGCTGTACGTACTCATGATACAACTATGAAACTATCCCTATCCAAATTTATGAAAGAAAAATTCGCTGTAAAAAGTTTAAATTTAACACTTCCAGAAAAAGTGTTAAAGCAGGTGGATTTCAATTCTTTACAACAAATTAAATGTATATGGGATACAAGAAGGAAACAGTGGTATCTTGTCATTATCTATAAGCAAGAAGTAAAAACTCTTTCACTAGATTTCACAAATGTTATGGCTATTGATTTGGGTCTTGATAATATTTGTGCCGTTACATTCAAATATTCCAACGTGCAATATGTAATGAATGGTAAACCTTTAAAGTCAAAGAATGCTTATTACAACAAAGAAATATCAAGATTAACAGGTATACAGATGAAATCAACTGGAAACAAATATTTTAAACGCACAAAGAAGATTAATGCTTTAAACAAGAAACGTGACCATTACATGCACGATGCACTTCATCAAATCAGCAGAAGAGTTGTTAATGATGCAATGAAACACAAATGTTCTATAATTGTTATTGGCGATCTCAAAGGGATTAAGCAGCACTCAAAAATAAAGGGGTTTGTACAAATTCCGATACAAAAGTTGGTAAGTCAAATCAAGTATAAAGCAGAGTTATTAGGCGTAGAGGTTAAGCTTGTTAAAGAATATTACACTTCAGGTGTAAGTGCATATGATTTGGAACCCGTTGATAAAAGGCACTACAATATAAATAGAAGAGTTAAAAGAGGACTCTTCAAAACCACTCAAGGCTATTTAGTAAATAGTGATATTAATGGATCGCTGAATATAATGAGAAGATATGATAAAAATGTAGTCCCAATGGTTGTAGCCAACTTAATCGGGCTGGTCGCAACAGAGTTGCTGCTCGCCTATGCACCTAGATAATGGGTGTTTGAACCACCCGGTAAGGCTAACTGCTTAAACAGAGTTAGTTAGGATAAGGTCACCCTGTATGATTCTTGGAATTAAGCTTTGTATAGGGGCGAAAGGTAAATGGCAAACTCCCTTCAAAGAATCTCCCACTTCAAACTTCGAAGAAGTTAAGTGGTGAGTTGTTCAATTCTTAATTTATATGTATTTATAAATATTTGTTAATAAATAATACTTTTATTGAATAGTTGAATAGAATTATGTATGATGTAGTAAGTAATAAAGAAGATCATTAAAAAGGAGAAAATTATGAGTGATAAAGATGAATTAAAAGTAGACGATTGTGGATGCGGTCACGATCATGATCATGAACAAGACCATGATACAGTATCATTAACATTAGATGATGGTTCAGAGTTAGAGTGTCCAATCATAGATATTTTCGAAGTTGAAAAACAACAATATATTGCATTATTACATCCTACCGATGAAATGGCATTACTTTATAGGTTCTTTGATAATGAAGATGGCACAATCGAAGTTACTGCTATAGAGAGTGATGACGAATTCGAAAAAGTAAGTGAGTTTGTTAATGAAAGAATGTTAGAAGAGTAATCCAAGAAGCACATGATATTGAATCATGTGCTTTTTTGTAATTGGAATACCCATAAAGATTTACTTCTGTTTTATTTCGAGCTAAAATGACACTAGAATATAAATAATTTAATGAAGGAGCACAAATGAAATCATATATCATTAATAT
>JABXKX010000188.1 GCA_013619035.1 Peptostreptococcaceae bacterium | reverse complement strand
GATAAATCGTAAAATGACTTTCCTATAATATCTTCTTGCTTCATACCATAATGACGTTCACATGCTTTGTTTACATAAACAATATTGTATTTATCATCATATACAAAAATCTCATCATATGCTGAGTTAACAATCTTTTTTAATGTTGAATAATTCAAATTTCTGTAAATATCCATAACTTCACCTCTCTTAATAACATCTTAATCTTCGTTATTATATAATGCAAGTTCAATACCATAATTGATTTACCAATACGGACACCGGCTTCACTTGAAGCTTCTGATACTTCAGTAGAAATATTCTGAACATACTCTAAATATAAATGCATATAAAACAAAAAAACACCCAGTCATTTAAGACTTAGGTGTTAATGTATTTAATAATGTATTTTGAGGTACAGGCTTTGATATCAAATAACCTTGACCAGAGTGGCATCCCAAATTATTGAGAATTAATAACTGTTCCTCATGTTCAACACCCTCAGCAATCGTTTCTAAGCCTAATTCATACGCTAGATTCACCAAACATTTTACGATTGCAAAATCAGCTTTACTAGTGGAAATATGATCGATGTAACTTTTATCTATTTTAAGTGAATCAAATGGTAATTTACTTAAGTAGTTAAGTGAAGAATAATCTGTACCAAAATCATCTAAGGATATTTTAAATCCTAATGATTTCATTTGAGTCATATAAAATCTTGTTTTCTCCATATTTTTGACTACCGAGTATTCCGTTATTTCAAATTGTACCAAACCAGGATCCACATGATATGTCCCAATCATCTCTTCTAAATACCTAAAAAGATCTTCTGAATGAAATGATTGGGTAGATAGATTAACGGTTAAAATACTCTCTAACTTTGTTTCACTCAGCATTTCAAACGTTTTTCTAATAACATATCGATCAAGTGCTATAATTTGACCTGTTCGTTCTGCAACATTGATGACCTGGCCTATGTGACTTCCTTCAACCGGGTTGTTCGGCCATCTCAACAGCACCTCATATTTTTTATAGGATCTATCACTTATTGAAAATATAGGTTGGAAATTTAAAATGAACTCTTCTGTTTCAAGTGCTCTGTCAATACCAAACTCTATACACCTGGTTTTTATTATTTCATTTTTATAAGCTTCTTTAAAATAAACGCTCTGATTTTTTCCTTTGAATTTTGCTACATTAAGAGCAATATCAATATCCTGTTCTATTTGATTCATGTCGGTGTCATTGTTGCATTTAACAATGCCAACACTACAAGTAGGACGGAAATCAATGCCGTTAATAGATATTTTTTTTCGAACAATTTGTTTGATGGCTGAAACCGACCGTTCAATCTCTTGATCCTTTAATGTTTCTTCTATAAATATAAACTTGTCACTGCTACCTCTATAACTCATTAGGTGTTTCATGTCTAAAAACGATTCAGAGATATCTTTTAGATAACAATCCCCGTAGTGGTAACCGTACAATTCATTAATGGTTTTAAATCCATCTATACCCATCAAGTAAATTGTAAAAGCTTGTTTGGCATCAATCAGCTCGTTTACTTTCTTCTCAAACATAAATCTATTTTCAAGATTGGTCTGCATATCTTTTGATGCCATTTCATCTATTTGTTGTGCTTTTATTTTGTCTTCGGTGATATCATAACCCATAGATAAAAATTGAGTTTTACCACCAATTGTATCACTTAACTTTAAATGTTTCCAAATAATATTAAGCGTCTGATTGTCTTTTGTTTTAGAAATCAACTCTTTTTCAATTGGGTGTTTACTGGTTAAAAGATTCTTAATCAATTGATCAAATGTGCTTTTATCTACAAAAGGACTTATGAAATCATAAAGCAGCATCCCTTCAACACGTTCATCATAAGAAAACTTTTTATAAAAAACATCATTACACTTTATCACCCTACCCTCTTCATTCCAAATCACCATTGAGATGAAACTATGATAAAACAAAGTACTGATGATATCATGACTTGTATTACTAAAGGGCTCTGGATGAATTGAACTTTTCTCTAAAGTCTCATCAAGTAGTTGATTTCTCTGATTCAATTCAAAACCTTTTTTCTTAATGTATGATGAATAGTCATCAAAAAAATCTTTTATTAAAAAATAACTAAATGCTACGATTATACTATAAACAAACCCCTGCGATATCAATACGCTTGTTTGAGTCATGGATTGTACCAATCCATGATAAAGAATAGCAAATAACAGAACAAACAATATGTAAATAACCAATCGATTGAAACGTGTTATTAATGTTATACTTGTATCTTTCATAAAAACCTCTTCACTATCTTTGCTATTTAACACGTTAAAATTATCACATTTTTTTGTAGATCCACAAGAAATGTCTCTACGAGACTTTCCAATTCGTACTACCTGTAAAGACGTTATTCCAATACTTTCATAAATCGTACCGACTATAAATTCTTATACAAAACACATCTTTTCTTTGAAGGAATGTGTATTACTAAAACCTCATCAAATACTAAACACTGCAATACTCGTATTCAGCGATTCTGACATTTCAGATTGTTGAATCGCAATCTCTGCTACCTCATCTATTGCTTTTGTAATTTCATTGATGTTATCTGAAATCTCCAAACTACTGGCAGTTGCTTGTTCTATGGCACCCGCTACAGATTCAATCGCTTCAGTAACCTGTCCTATCGATTCATTGATGCTACTAGATTCTGTATCAAATTTATTCATAGATGTTTTAATAAAAATTGAGTCTTTTAAGTATTGTTCGCCCGTTTGAACCAAAATCTCATAATCAGGAATAACTTTCATTTCAATAAATTCTAGAATGTTTTCAGAATTTATTGAAACGTCACTAAAGGCTTCATTCACTTCCTTTACCAAATAATTGATCTTCTCAACTGTACTTGACGACTCAACAGCCAATTTCCTAACTTCTTCAGCAACAACTGCAAATCCTCTACCTTGTTCTCCTGCTCTTGCTGCTTCGATGGCAGCATTTAAAGCAAGAAGATTTGTTTGCTCTGCAATTCTAGCGATGGTATCAGACATCACAGCAATCTCCTCAACAACTTTCGCTCGAACAAGTGAGTCTGTGATCGCTTTATGTTTAATATCATACATTTCAAACGCTTCTTCTTTTGAGTGAATCGCATTTGATTTCATCGCTTCTGCTTTCTCTGCAATTTTATTCGCATTATCAAAACCCTTTTGAGCTTCAGACATTAAGTGATTGGCAAGCGTCTTTATTTGTTCTCCTGCCGAAGCCACTTCTTCTATTGCTGCTGATGTTTCTTCCATACCGGCAGCAATCTCTTGTGTTGCTGTATTAACCCCTTGTGCTTGAGCATCTATTTCTTCAACGGTTGCTGTTAATGCTTGAGAAGAAGCATTAACTTCATGGCTGTTATTTGAAATGGAATGTAATAATTCTCTAATCTTAGTTGTCATCACTGAAAATGCTTTGCTTAAGATACCGACTTCATCTTTTCTTACAATTAACTTATCATCAATAT
>JABXKX010000034.1 GCA_013619035.1 Peptostreptococcaceae bacterium | reverse complement strand
TGGTATTATTTGATGTAAATATGTGTCATTTGATTTTAAAAAAGTTAATTCGAAATGCTTTGAAGTATAGTCATAATAAACCAATCATTGTAAGACTTGAATACTATGAAGATATAAAATATGATAGTCGCAAACTATTTATTTCCGTAAAGGATATGGGTTGCGGGTTAAGAGAAGATCAAATTGAGTCTATATTCAACGAGTTTTCACATCATCATATTAAAGAGTTGTATAAAGATGAAAATCATATGCCATTGGCACTTTGCAAACAACTGTTAAATAGTGCTGGTGGTGATCTTATTGTAAATAGTAAATTAGGTGAAGGCAGTTCATTTACAATAGAATTACCTTATATGGAAATATAAAGTTAGCAAACGCTAACTTTTTTTATGTTTTTGAATAAATTTAATGATGTGGGGTAGTAACAGTTGATAGATAGCATAAAAGATTAAAGAGAATAAAAGCGATGGGGGTGTGTTGCATGATGGATGAAATATTAGATAATAAAATAAATGAAGATACAATGAAAGGTAGATTTTTGACTTTTTCTTTAGGGGAAGAGTTTTTTGGAATTGACATAGTCTATGTAACTGAAATTGTCGGGATTCAACCAATTACGGTTGTGCCAGAATTACCTAATTTTATTAGGGGGATCATAAATTTAAGAGGTCAAATTATACCGGTAATGGATATGCGATCAAAGTTTAATAAAGAACAGAAAGCATATAATGATAGGACATGTATCATAGTTGTGGATGTAAAGGAGTTCTCTATTGGTATTATCGTAGATGCAGTTTCTGAGGTTATGACAATTGAAGATGATAATATTGTACCGCCGCCAGAAATAGGAAGCAAGGGCCGAAAATATATAAAAAGTGTCGCTAAACATAATGATGACGTTATATTGATAATTGACTGTGAAAGACTTTTAAATCATGAGGAAAGCAATGACATATTATCTACTATTGACAAGGAGGAATTATGAAGTGGTATAAGAATTTAAATATATCGATAAAACTGATTTCGTCATTTATTATCGTGGCTCTAATTGCTGTTGTAATTGGTGCTTTGGGTTATATTTATTTAGATGAAGTAGGAAATAATAAAATGGTAGCAGTCACTCACTTACTAGAATTAGAAGGATCATTTACTGAAGTGAATGCGCTGGAAAATTTATTTTTATCACAAAATTTAAATGCAGAAGATAGAGGCAATAACTATGACGATTTAGAAAATACATTACTGAAATTAAATAATCACAAGGAAAAATATCTAGAATTAGACTTATCAAGTGAAGAATTAGAGTTATGGCGAACTGCTGAATTATCCATGGCGGTTTACTTTGATGATCATGAGGTATTAGTTTCTATCGCAAATAAAATTGACTCTTATCAGATTGAAAGGGCTTCTGAACTCCGGTCGGTTATAGCAAACCGTGAGAAAGATCATTATAGATGGATTTGGTTACTAGAAGATAGTATTATAACAGGCAAGACCTTTGAAGGTCAAATGGATGGTACAAAGTGTGCTTTGGGAAAATGGTTAACGACTTATAATACAGAAAGCGAAGAAATTAATTCAATTATAAATGAAATAAATAGTTATCATATGATAGTACATGCTAGTGGTGAGTCGGTTAATGACATTATACTTGATGCAGATGAGAACAAAATAGAAAGAGCTTACTTAGTCTATGAGGAAGAGACCTTACCTGCTATGACCAAAGTATTGGACTTATTACACCAGATGGATTTGCTGGCCGAACAATCTGAACAACTTTATTCTGATATGACAAAACAAGTGTTAGAAGTCAATGTCCTCAATCATGATATAGCTGCTATAGATATTACCTCGTTGGTAGAGTTTACGATTCAAAGTGCGGAAAAAAGCGTACAAAGTGCAGGTTTAATGATTGTTATTTTTGCAGTCCTAGGCGGTGTAATATCATTAGGTTTAGGTATATTTATTAGTAATTTGATTAAAAAACCTATTTCAGAAATATTAGTTGCTGCTGACGAAATTGCTGATGGTAATTTAGCCGTTTCAATTGGGGTTGATACTAAAGATGAGATTGGTAAATTAGCAACTGCATTTACCAATATGACAGATAATATCAATAGCGTTATGTCAAATATTAATTCAGCTTCAGATCAAGTGGCTTCTGGTTCGAGACAATTGTCTGATTCTAGTATGTCATTATCTCAAGGTGCCACAGAGCAAGCGAGTTCAATTGAAGAATTAACGGCTTCTATTGAAGAAGTTGCAAGTCAAACAAGAGGCAATGCAACAAATGCTGAAAAAGCCAAGTCTGTATCTGAAGAGGCCTTTTCTAATGCGGAAATTGGAAACCATCAAATGAATGACATGTTAACGGCTATGACAGATATTAACGAATCATCAAAGAACATATCTAAGATTATCAAAGTCATAGATGATATAGCATTCCAAACGAATATTTTGGCTTTAAATGCTGCGGTTGAAGCTGCAAGAGCAGGACAACATGGGAAGGGATTTGCAGTTGTTGCTGAAGAAGTAAGAAACTTAGCTGCTAGATCTGCAAATGCAGCAAGTGAAACAACAGCTTTAATTCAAGGGTCGATTGAGAAAGTAGATAAAGGTACTGAGATTGCAAATAATACTGCTCAAGCACTTAATAAAATTGTAAATGGTGTGTCTGAAGCGACAGAGTTGGTTGGAGAAATTGCCATGGCGTCACATGAACAATCGTTAGGTGTAGAACAAATTAATCAAGGATTAATACAAATTTCGGATGTGGTACAGACAACAAGTGCTACAGCAGAAGAAACTGCTGCTGCGAGTGAAGAACTTTCCGGTCAAGCTGATATGTTGAAATCACAAGTTGCTAAATTCAGGTTAAAAAAATATAAGGATGATGAAAATATAAATCCTGATGTACTAAAAATGTTAAATCAAATGAAAGTAACAGATAGGTCTGAAAAAAACACAAAAATGATTTCATTAAGTGAGGACGAATTTGATAAATATGCATAGAAAAATAATGAATGTTAGTACCTACTAACTTTCATTATTTTTTTTGAGTAAAGGTGTTTTGGCTGGGTAATAATGGTTAATAGGAAGGAAGGGGTGATAAAAGTGATTAACAATTTTATTGACGAACCCATGTTACAAGCCTATATACATGAAACATCTCAAATACTAGAGACGTTAGAGCAGGAGATGATTCAAAGTGAAATGAATGATACTTTTACCGAAGATTCTATCAATGTAATTTTTAGATATATGCATACGATTAAAGGTTCGTCTGCCATGATGATGTATAACAACATTGGTGGTCTAGCACATGTTTTAGAAGATATGTTTTTTATTATTAGGAAAGAAGATAACTTAGAATATGATTTTTCTACTTTAGTTGATTTGGTTTTAGAGAGTGTTGATTTTTTTAAAATTGAATTAATAAAAGTAAAGAATAAAGATGACGTCGATGGAGATCCATCTTCTTTACAAGTTGAAATTGATAATTTAATTC
>JABXKX010000050.1 GCA_013619035.1 Peptostreptococcaceae bacterium | reverse complement strand
ATTTTGTTAATTGCCTTTATTCCTAGAACAATGATAGCTATTAATACTACTATTGTTAAAATCAATAAAGCTAACAACGTAGTGCTCATATTTGTCTCCTATGATGCTCAATAGTTGGATTTGTCAGGAAAATATCATTTCAGTTAACGGAAGCGCATCTGCGACGTGCACGAGCGCTACAACTAGTTCCTCATGGCTGTGAGCCTGACGAACGCCTAATGGACCGAAGTGACTCGGTTAGCAAGAGCATGTGGTCCACGTACTTCAACATGTTTCTAGAGTGTCATCAGACACAAATCGTATCATATTACATTAACTTTTGAACCCGTGCGCAGATGTAGTGTTACGTGCTGTACGCTAGTATCTCTTATCTATTTCTGTTTTCATTGCTAAATTAGGAAAAGGTCTATAACCAAGCTTCTCTAAAGCTCTCATCGGCACATCATTGAATATGTTATTCAAATAATCTAGTTTATCCTCACGCACGGTCCCTATATCATATAAATGATACTCTAGCATCAGGAGACTATCTTTAATTTGACCAAGAATACTTCTACTCGATGTTTTTATATAAATAATCTCCTCTAGATCATCTAAGTATTCTTTTATCTTTTCATTAGATATGCCATCCATTAGCATGTTGCTTTCCAATTGACTCAACATGACTACCTTAAGATTTTTAAATTCTTTTTTCTTTATATCATAAAGAACAATTGTGTATCTTGTCATATCATTCATTAAAATGATTCCAGTTTTTCTTTGATAAGTAAAAGTATTTGCATGCCAACAAAATAAATCATCGGACGAATCGAGTTTCATTTCCAAAGCTTTGATTTTAAATTTATCTGAAACCTTTTTAGTTAAAGCAATTTGCATTCATTTATCCTTTCTAATTCAATTTATTCTTTATATATAAACTATTTAAAGCATATGGTACATAACGGAAGCGCATCTGAGATGTCGTCGAACTTACAACTTTTGCTCATATCCAACTCGCTTGGACTAATGCAATGGTGACTCGGTTAGCGAGACGAGTTTGTCCATGATATTAATACCATGTATATGTCCTAGTACGACTGAGTACTAGTGACTGAAATACACCTCCTATTTCAATCCTTCTGTGGACCTTGCTCAGATGTAGTGTTATGTGTTGTCATTTGTATTTGGCAATACCAAATTGCATAAAACGGCAATCAAAAATACAATTGCCAGTATGTTAGTTTTATTTGATTAGTGCATGTTCTTTTCTATAGCTTTCACGATTGAAAAATATCAAATGTGAATGGTGGATAATACGATCAATGATAGCCACTGTTAGTTTCTCATCAAATAAGAAACTGTTCCAATGACTAAACTCCATGTTTGTTGTGATGATGATACTCTTTTGTTCATAACATTTACTAATCACTTCAAACAACAAACGAGATCCTTCTTGATGAAGCGGTAAATAACCCCATTCATCAAGTATAAGTAGTTCTGCTTTGAGCAGTTTATTCATTGCTCTTTCGAGCTGATTTTGTTCTTTTGCTTTCACCAGATGATTGATTAAATCGTGTACAGTATAAAAATAGACCTGTTTACCAGACTTTATGACTGTTAAGCCTATGGCAATACTTAAGTGACTTTTGCCAGTACCTACGCCACCATAGAGAATTAGATTCTCTTTATTCTCTATGAATTCTAACGCTTTCAAAGATTCAGTGGTGAGTGTATCTGGAAATTCTAGACCACTGAATGAGTAGCCATCAAATGTTTTTACAATGGGAAACTTAGCAGCTTTTAGATTACGTTCTATTATATTTTCACGACGTTCCTTGTAAAGTTTCTGGAGCAGTTCTAATACAAACTGTTCTTTATTCTGATACTCTATATTCTCGTAAAACTCAATAAGTGATTGGCTGAGTTTTAGTTTTTTCTGCAGCTGCGTGATTTGCTCTTTCATGAACGATCACCACCAATCAATGAATCATAATCAGTTAGTGTGACTTCATAGCTTGGCATTGCTGGAATGATATTATCAAATGTCTTTGATTTGTATAGTTGTACATTCTCTTTTAGTCGATAATAGGTTGTCCATAATGCCTTTGGATCCAATACATTACCTTTTAAATTAGCTTCTAAGACTCTTTGAGCAAAGATGATATCATCCTTAATCAGACAGTGTTTTAGAAACTCCAATGCTGCTTTTAATTGTGATTTATCTAAGGTTTCTGTATACACATGCCAAGAGTCAGGTAAAGTTTTATAGAAGTTAGAATACTTTAATGCTTTTGGTCTTTGTAAAACAACTTCAATAAAATCAATCCAATTTGTAAAGGTTTTACCTTTATCAAATGAACGTTTATGTCTAGTGATTTCAGAGTATGAATCAGTTAACACAATGATGTGATTGGCCATGATCTTTAACCATACATACTCATTTATGTAACGTGGTGATACGGAATAAGTACATTTATCAAATGTTATATGACCGTACTTATTCACACGACGTTTCTCATATTTGGCCGTATCAAATGAAGCCATAGTCAAAGTACTCATCAATGTTTTTTCTTGCTCAAAGATTTGATACTGTGGTATTTGATGTTTGTAGTGATCCTTTAAATTATCTTTATCACAAGCTTTTAGTACATCTGTATTGGTAATCCCAAGGTCGTTACACTCAAGAAATGGTATGAATATATTATCTCTGAAGTAACCAACTTTTTTCTCAACATTGCCTTTTTCATGACCCGAGTTTGGATTACAAAATACTGGTTCAAATCCATAATGTGTTGCAAAGCGTAAAAAGCGTTCAGTTGGTATGGCATCACCATATTTATCTTTGGTACGGATACAAGCAGCGGCCATTTGATCAAACCATATTTTTGTTGGTACAACACCAATGTGATTAAAGATAGTCTGAAGACCTTCCTGCAAGGCTTCCATCGTTTCAGAAGTTGTAATTTGGCAGTAGCCAACATTACTTGCCGGAAAAGATAAAACTAACTCGTGTGCTTTTATCATTGTTTCATTCTGGATGATGTATATTTCACCGAAATCCACTTGAGCTTCTCCACCTGGATGATCCAAATCTAAGAAACACTCCTTGTGGTTATAGATCTTAAGTCGTTCTTCTTTTACAACATTACGGAAAGTTCTTTCAGCTATCAGACATAGGTCCGGATATTCAGCTAATGCTCTTTCATAGATTCTTTTGGCTGTGTGTCTATGTTTCTTACGAAGGTTTTTATCAGAGGATAAAATCTCTCTGACAAAAGGTCTGATCAGATCAGACTTTGAATTAATTGATTTCTTTGTTTTAACCTCATTGAAATCATTACAATCAATGTATTTCTTAATAGTGCGATAATTATGCCCAGTGGCATTCTCTATCTCTGAGAAAGTTTTTCCTTTATCAAAGTAGAGTTTTCGGATATAATTTATTTGAGTAATTGTCAGCACGTCCTTTCCTCCTTAAAGTTTGGTCACTCTAAGGATAAATTATAGGTTAGGATACTGGCAATTACTT
>JABXKX010000239.1 GCA_013619035.1 Peptostreptococcaceae bacterium | reverse complement strand
GTACAATTGAAGGGGTAAGGGAAGGGACTATAATAATGGCTACTTTGACAGGTCTGTTTATAAAATACTTTAATAAAAAACTAGTTTTCTTACCTAAGTCAGCTTAAAATTAGTAATTTTGGCTAAAACACAAATTCAGAGAGGAATAATATAATGAAATGGGCAATTAAAGGAAACATTGTTTACACAATAAAATCGTCAGAATTAACTATTGTAGAAAATGGAATAATAGTTTGTGAGGATGATAAAATCATTGGAGTTTTCGAAACACTCCCTAAGAAGTTTGAAGGAATTAAGATTACTGATTACGGAGATAAACTTATTATGCCAGGTTTAAATGACTTGCATGTCCATGCACCTCAGTACAGATTTAGAGGAACTGGCATGGATATTGAGTTACTCGATTGGCTTGAAACATATACTTTCCCAGAAGAAGCTAAGTTTATAGAATTAAATTATGCAAAAAAATCATATTTTAAATTTGTAAATGATTTAAAGAAAAGTCCAACAACCAGAGCAAGTATCTTTGCTACTATTCATGCAGAGGCTACTATTGAACTTATGAATTTATTAGAAGACAGTGGTCTTGTTACTTATGTTGGTAAAGTAAATATGAATCAAAATTCTCCTGATAACTTAAAAGAAAAGGATGCTGAAACTTCACTAAGAAATACGGTTGAATGGCTAGATGCAATAGTTGGAAAATATAATAATACATACCCCATAATAACACCAAGATTTGTTCCAAGTTGTGATGGAAAACTGTTGGACATGTTAGGTGATCTTTCAAACTCGTATCATTTACCTAATCAATCACATTTATCGGAAAATCCAAGTGAAATTAATTTGGTATTAAAATGTGAACCAAATTCAAAATTTTACGGTGATGCCTATTATATGCACAATTTGTTTGGTGGAAAAAATAGGACAATAATGGCTCACTGCGTATACTCAGGTGATGAGGAGATTGAATTAATAAGGAAACAAGGTGTCTATATCGCTCACTGTCCTACATCTAATATAAACCTATCTTCAGGCATTGCACCTGTTAGAAAATATTTGGACATTGGACTTAAAATTGGACTTGGAAGTGATATTGCAGGTGGACATAGCCTATCAATATTTAAAGCTATGGCAGATGCGATTCAGGTTTCTAAACTCAGATGGCGATTACTTGATGATGGGTTAAAACCACTCAAAGTTAGTGAAGCTTTTTATATGGCTACTAAAGGAGGAGGGGCTTTTTTCGGAAAAGTTGGGAGTTTTGAAGAAAACTATGAAATGGATGCTATTGTAATTGATGATACAGGCATTAATGATCTCTATTCATATAGCATTGAAAACAGACTTGAAAGAGTTATATATTTAGATAATGAAATAAAATTAATTTCGAAATATGTAAGAGGGAAAAAAATATTTTAGATATTATATTAGGAGGCGTTCATATGTTTAAAAATGAATTGAAAAATATTATTGATGTGGCTAATAAAAGAAGAGAAGCGGACTTAGTAATTAAAAATGGAAAAGTAGTTGATGTTTATCAGTCAAAAATAATTGAAGGTGATGTTGCAATTTGTGGAAAGTACATTGTAGGAGTAGGCAATTATAGAGGAAAAGAAGAAATTGATGTCAAAGGCGCTTATGTTTCTCCAGGACTAATAGATGCTCATATGCATATAGAGTCTACTTATGTTTCTCCTGGAGAAGCTGGGAGACTTTTAGTACCTAGAGGAACAACAACAATTATTGCTGATCCCCATGAAATAGTTAATGTTTGCGGACTCGATGGATTGAAATATATGTTTGATGCAGCAGACTGCACCGCTTTGGATATAAAGTATATGTTGCCATCTTGTGTACCATGTACTTCTTTTGAAACATCAGGTGCAACTTTTTCTGCAAATGATATGATAGAGCCGCTAAAAAATAGTAATGTACTTGGCATTGGAGAGTTCATGAATTATATTGGTGTAAACGATTGTGATGAAGATGTCATTGCAAAAATTTATGAGGCAAAACTAGCTGGCAAAATAATTGATGGGCATGCACCGGGAATTGTCGGATCAAAACTTGATGGATATATTGCAGCTGGCATACATACAGACCATGAATGTAGCACTATTGAAGAAATGAACGATAGAATATCAAGAGGTGTTTATGTTCAACTCAGACAAGGTTCTGCATGTAGAGACTTAAAAAAGTTGCTTCCTGGAGTTACTAAAGAAAATTTAAGATATTGCGTTCTTTGTTCCGATGATAGAGAACCAGAAACTATCTTAGATGTTGGACATATGGACGACAATCTCCGCATTTGTGTTAAAGAGGGAATAGATCCAATCGATGCAATTAGAATGGCTACAATTAATTCAGCAGAATGTTATAGATTATATGATAGGGGAGGGATTGCGCCTGGTTTACTTGCCAATATTGTCATACTGGATAATCTAACCGATTTTAATGCTCAAACAGTACTTATAAAAGGAGAAATTGTGGCACAAGAAGGAAAATATTTAAAAGAAACAAAAAAATATGATATTTCTAGTGTTAATGGCTCAATTAATATAAAGGGTTTTAGTGTAGAAAAACTTAAATTGAAATTTAATTCTGATGAAGTTATTGCAATGCAAGTTCTCAAGGATGGAATTATCACAAAGAAAATTAAAGTAAAAGTTTCTCTGAATAATCATGGAGAATTTATTTATGATAAAAAGTCTGATATCAATAAAATTGCTGTAGTTGAAAGGCATCACGGAACAGGAAATGTAGGTGTAGGACTCATAAAGGGATTTGGAATCAGAGAAGGAGCGATTGCTCAATCAGTTGCACATGACTCACACAACATAATGGTTGTTGGTATGTCAGATGATGATATGGCACTTGCTGTGGAAAAAGTAAATGAAATTGGAGGAGGTATAATAGTTGTAAAAAGTGGTAAAATACTTGCGGAATTAAAATTACCTATTGGAGGTCTTATGAGTAATAAATCTGGTGAGGAAGTTAGAACTAAGTTTACAGAGATTCATAAGGCTTGCCATGAAGAACTTGGCATAACAGAGCAGGAACCAATTGTTCAACTCTCATTTATGTCATTACCAGTTGTACCAGAGATTAAAATTACAGATAAAGGTTTATTCGATGTAGAAAAATTTCGATTTATTTAAGTGTATTTCCGAGGTAGCTGAGTTTATTAATAATATTGTTAGCCACTAGAATTTCTAAAGAGAAAAAAGGGACTACTAGCTATTGTAAAAGTAATATCTTAGTTTAAAGAGGAAAAGCAGAATTTTACTTATTTTAAGGCATAATAAATATAATATTATAGTTTGAGACTTTTTGACGTCTAAATCAGTCTAATTAGTGAAGTTCGAATTTGAATGTTAAGTGAGAGGTAATTATGATCATAAAAAGTAAGAAGCAAGCGAAAAATCAGTTAAGAGAAGAAGCATTTCTTTCCTTGATTCAAAAGAATCAGGATCGTATGTATAAAATCGCATACAGCTATGTTAAAAACAAAGA
>JABXKX010000598.1 GCA_013619035.1 Peptostreptococcaceae bacterium | reverse complement strand
GTACAAAGGACTGATCTATGACTGAGGTGATGTGACCATCTTTATACAGCTCAGTTAAGTAGTTTAAGTCTTTGATTTTTTGTGGTACTTTTCTTAATCCAGTTGCAACAAACTTTGCTTTTTTAGACTTCAATTTAGATAGGGTCATCATATGAATAATCGCTCCAAAATCTGGTACCGTTGTTAGATAAATGCCCTCTTTTTTAAGAGCATACTTCGATTTAGAATATGAGTTTTTTCCTACAACATCAAAAATAATATCAAAGGAATTCAAATGTGTGGTAAAGTCATTTTTTGTATAATCAATCACATGATCGGCTCCGATAGTCGTCACCATCTCTATGTTACTAGAACCACATACTGCAGTCACTTCTGCTCCAAAATGTTTTGCTATTTGAACTGCAAATGTACCAATCGCTCCCGAAGCACCATTGATTAATATATGAGTGTTATGATTAATCTCTGTATGATCTTTTAGAAATGACAATGCGGTCATTGCACTATAAGCGACTGCCGCTGCTTCTTCAAAAGTCATTTCAGAAGGTTTTAAGATAATGGCTTCATCTTCATGGGATGCTAAATATTCACTATGTGCGCCAAACTCCAATCCTGTATGTCCAAAGACTTCATCACCAACTTTAAATCTGGTAACTTTGCTTCCTACCGCTTCTATAACACCAGATAATATATCTCCAGGAATATGTTTTGGTTTTCTTAGACCTGTAAATAGTCTAGAGATAAAAGGATCTCCTTTTCTGAAAGCACTGTCTACATGAGAGATTGTACTGCATTTGATTTTAATTAAAACATCATTCTCTTTTATTTCCGGTTTCTTTATTTCTTCTATTTTTAATACTTCTGGCGCACCATACTTTTTACAAACAACTGCTTTCATAAGATCTCCTTTTCTATATTTTCAATTACTTATTATCATATTAACACTATCAACTTAGTATCATTATAATACTATCAAACCCATTTGTCAAATAAGAGATGTATCTCAGACACTAAATATAAACTCCAACACAATAAAAAAAAGGCTCAGTCATATGACCAAACCTTAAACTTACTTATATTACTTCTTCAATATCCTGTTCTAATGATTTAAATTTTGTGGGTAGTACATAACTTAGAAGTGCCATCAAAATAGCGATGCCTACCAATACATTTTGACTGGCGATATGTCCATAAGTATCGACTACATAACCATATCCAAGCATAGCCACAGCACTAAGTGTCGCTGCAAATCCCATAATCAAGCCTGTACCATAATTCACATTGTCAGGCATAATTTTATGTGTCAATGTTATATTCGCTGCTGCAGTTGCATTTAAAGTAAATCCTAATATAATCAAACCGATAACCGCAATTATTTTTGTTCCAAACACCAATAGGATCACTGCAATAACTGCAATGGTATTAAAGAGTTTTAATGTGTTTTTTTCACCAATGGCATCACTGATGAAGCCACCAATTAGCGTTGCAGTTGCTCTAGCAATCATAAAAGCAGTCATAATACCTGCTGTAGCAAAGTTATCAATGCCTTTGAGTTGTAACATAATAACACCAAATACAACTACTGATCGATATAAAAGACCTTTGATAACTGCAATCATCATTGGAAGACTCACTTGAATTTGTTGTTTTTTAGTCAACTTGTTTCTTTTTTTATGTTTTGAATGTTTTTCTCTTGTCCATGTTACATCTTGTACTTTTAAGCCATACAATAATAGAACCGTTAAAAGACCAGGAATTACTAAAACAGATAAAGATTTAACACCATAAACGGTCACCATTGGAATCGCCACTAAAGGTGCTGCTGAATGGGCAAAACTACCTACCGTCATAAATATTGATAAACTTTTCCCTTTTGAAAGAGATGTTTTATGGATGGTGATGGTTGAACCTAACGGATGATATATAGAAGATCCTAACGCTGCTACACCAACAACAACAATTAACAAGTAATAATTGTTAATCAGACCTGAGAAACTCATACCAATACTGATTAAGATCAATGCATAAATCAACAAACTACTTTTTTGTACCCTATCAATCAATAATCCGACTAGGGGTTGAAAAAATGTACCTGCGGATGTGATTACAAATGAAATAACAGACATTTGCATGGCACTAAGATCCATTTCAATCGCAAATGCAAACAATACGACTGGTACTATACTCATATAAAAATCATTAACAAAGTGTCCCCAGGACACAGCTAATAGTGATGCATTTTTTCTAATAAAATTCAATACAACCTCCACTTCTCATTTACCGTTTCCTACATTATACCCGAAAAGAACCGGTTAACAAGCATTTAAGCTTCATTTCCTTCGTTTCTCGAAATAAAAGTGTATTATTGGTTTTTTAAGTCATATATTTGAAGAAAATAGAAAAAGCACCTTCAAATGAAGGTGCTTAAATTAACCTTTTGTGATTGGAATCATAATATCCATATAAGTGATACCATCAATGTCTATGACTTCTTCTAAACAATCTAAATTTCTATCTCTATTGGTTTCACAGACAACGTTATTTTCTTCAATCCAAGCTACCAATGATTTCCATGCATTTGGTATCTTTTCCATCGGATTTTCAAAAGGGTCTGTTATGCGAAGACAGGCGTATTTATAACATGGAATCTGTTTGATCACAAACTCTGTACCTTCTACTAAACCAGTATCTTTTTTATCAATAAGCAACCAAAATTCATAACCTCTATGACCTTTATTCGCCGTCACTTCATCCACTGGAGAATCAAATCCGAAAGATCTTTTTACTTCAATATTATGCTTTTTTTGAAATGCCATCATCAAGTTAATAATCTCATCTTCTGGCTCTGCGCCAATTCTTATACCACTAATTACAGTCATCTCTTTTAATGTTTCATACCTTACTTTACTTAAATAATCTTTCACCATTTCTATCCAATCCTTTCTCGGTAGACTCAAATCATATACAGAAAGTTTCGACTCAATTTTATGTTCATTGTTTCTAAAATGACTGGGAGACTTGCCAAATTCATTTACAAAAGCTCTTGAAAATGCACGTTCAGAACCATAACCATAATTCAAAGCAATATCTAAAATACGCTGATCGGTCTTCAAATCATTCAAAGCATGGTTTAGTTTTCTTTTACGAACATATTCCATCAAAGTTAATCCAGTATAAGTTTGAAAAATTCTATACAAATAAAACTTTGAAAACCCAATCCTTTCAGATATAATATCTGCCGTTATGACTTCATGTATATTCTCTTCTACATATCTAATAATTTCCTCAATGTATTCTTTTAATGTCATTGTAACTCCTTTTAAACATTACCTAGGTAACTAAGATCTTAATACAAGTGTATCATAATTATGGATCCAGATAGGACAATTGGTGCATTATTCTTGTGCATTTTCCCATGCGTCATAGATAGTTTGAAGAGAATGATCTAGAATCAACTTTTCATTATGAAGTGTTTCTAGAGTTAAATAATCATCGTGATGTGTTTGCATCTCATGATCCAATTCTAGAATTTTTAACTCAAGAGACTCTATTTGAGACTCATAATTAACAGGTGGTTTACATGACTTCTTAACTGTAACAATTTTCTTTTTCGAGACAACAGGCGTCTCATCTATTACTCTTTCATCTTTATAGAAATTATAATCACCATCGTATGCTTTAAAAGTACAGGATTCGATTGCCACAATCCTTTCAGATATTTTATTAATGAAGTATCTGTCATGTGAAATAAACAGTATGGTACCTTCAAAAGACTCTAACGCACTTTCAAGGGTTTCTATAGAGTCTATATCCAAATGATTGGTCGGTTCATCTAGAATTAAAAGATTCACATCATGGTATAGCAGTTTCGCTAATTTTAATCGTGTCCGTTCACCACCTGATAACTCATTAACTTTTGTAAATGCAGTTTTTCCAAAGAACATAAACTTGGATAAAAACTCACGACCTTTACCTTCTGTAATAACCAGCCCTTCTCTAAAACATTCTAAGACAGTATGCTCTTCATTTTCAAAAGTTACTTCTTGAGGTAGATAAGCTGTTTTTACATTTGCACCTAATAAGACTTCTCCTGAATTGGTTGTCTCATCATCTAACAACATCTTTAAAAATGTTGATTTCCCACAGCCGTTTTTCCCTAAAAGTGCAACCCGTTCACCGTATCTTATCATTAAATTGGCATGATTAAGGAGTTCTACATCACCAAAACTTTTAGACACGTCTCTAGCGATAATAGTCTCTTTTCCAGATCGTTCTGTATCACTTAAATCAATTTTCATATTTGATCTATCAAACTTTGGTTTCGATATTTTATTCATCTTATCAAGTTTTATTTGAATGCTTGCAGCACGTTTGAAAAACTTGTTATTATCAGCTTTCATGGCCCATTGTCTTAATTCTTGAACACTTTTTTTCATGGCTTTCATATTCTTTTGTTGTTCTTTATAATGTTCAAACTGTATGCGCATATTTTCTTCTTTTGTTTCTACATACGTTGAATAATTACCTTTGTAAGTGATGGCCCCCATATCTTCGATTTCAATTACCTTCTCCACAATGGCATCTAAAAAGTATCTATCATGAGATACAATTATGACAATCCCTTGATATTGTTTCAGATAGGCTTCCAGCCATTCAATTGCATCAGTATCTAAATGGTTCGTTGGTTCATCCAAAAGTAAAATATCAGGACGGTCTATCAATAGTTTGCCTAACATCACTGTAGATTTTTCACCACCACTTAAACGATGAAACTTTCGGATTAAGAATTCATTATCTAATTTTAAACCCGAACATATTTTATTGAATTTTTCTTGTATATCGTATCCACCTTTAACATCAAACTCTTCAGATACTCTACTGTACTTTTTTAAAACTTTTTCGAGCGCATCTCCTTCTAAAGTTTGCATCTCAACTTCTAAACTTCTGAGTTTTTTTTCTAACTCAAAAACTTCTTCGAATGCCAGATTCAAAACATCTTTTACGGTTAGTTCCATTTCAAATTCAGGTAATTGATCCAAATAAGCAACTGTTGCTGTTCTTGGTCTAGAAACCCAACCATAATCATACCCTGGGCTCCATGAGCCTGGATACACATTTAACGGTTCAATACCTGCAATCATTTTTAAGATGGTGCTTTTACCACAACCATTTGCTCCTACGATGCCTACTTTTTCATTTTCATAAACTGAAAAATTTAAATTGTCTAATATGAGTGTTGTACCCATATGTTTTTTTATTTGGTTTAGTGATAACTCAAACATATATACCTTCTTTCATAAATAAAAGTGGCAGTAAAACAAAAAAACTGTAAGGAAAGACTATTCCTACAGCTACGATTTCAGAAAATTTGCATACTAAATACAAACTTCATCTATATCAAGTCAAGTAAGTTGCCTTCTACTGCCACTTTAAAGAGTACGTTAAATAAACCTAACGGGTAGGTTATTACTTCTTCTGTAAAGTTATTGAAATTCTCAATATTAGCAGTTAGATGGTGTCATAAATTATCTCCTTTTACTTGTTTTTAGTTTACTCTTTTATTTAAACACTCAAAATTATAAAAAAATAGGTCATGAATAGTTTTAATTATTTTTTCTTCAACCCATCTAAAATCGGATCTAAAATATCAACCCAAGGTTTAAAGGCATTTTGTTGATGAATATATTTTAAAGCCCGTTCATTAAGTCCACCAGGTGTCATCTCTGTTGAAAGCACCTCTAAGTCACTTTCTCTAGCATGTGTAGAAAGCGCTTCAAAAAAATAGGTTGTATAAGCTTTTGATTCATCTTGTGTTAAATCATGAGCACAACCCCAGTTAGTAATATCATGCATCAACGCATAATACGATGTCATCAATCCTGTAATAGCAGCTATAGATTCTATTTTACCGACCTCATTAACAGTAATCACATCACCTAGTTTATCCACTAAACTTACAATATCATCATTATTTGGATAAAGTGCAATAGGACCTTTTCTTTTAGATATAAAAGATAATGGCACCATATGTACTAGAGCACTGGTTTTGCCGATCACCTCTTTAATATCTTCCAATTTCTTATCTGACATTAAATTAATGACTTTATGATCTTTTCTAAATGACAACTCCGATATAAGTTCTAACCCAATCTGAGGTAATACGGATATAATCACATACTCCGACTGATCAAGTACCTCTTGATTGTTTTTACATCTTGTAACCTGATTATATGTTGTTGAAAGTTCAATACTTAATTGTTCACCTCGCGGCGAGATAAAGAGTTGATGTTCTTGATCATCATTATAACAAAAACCTTTAATAATCGCTGAACCAATGACCCCTACACCTATAATTCCTATATTCATAATATGCCTCCATAACCTCATTATAATACAAAAGCACCTCTTAAACTAAGAGATGCTCCACATTACTTAATAGAGATATAATACTCAATTTGGTTTTTCTTTCTATCAATCACTTCATAATCCGATTGATCTGATAACTCATGTCCTGATTCAGGTAACCATACACCATCAATATAGTCATAAACACTTTCTTCTAAAGTCATACCGTTTAATGTATTCTTATCCACATCATAATTGAAAACAGCATATTTCCCTTGAGGTAATTTCTTTTTAACCATACCTTCAGGGACGTTTGTGTCTTTTGAAACTTCTACAGCATAATAATACGTATAAGTCATATCATCATCCTCTTTTTCCATATCTTCTGGTAAATAATCATAAGCCGCATAAAACAGGTCATTCGCTCTATTTTCGATTTGATCAACTGCACTTCTTAAAGCTTCTCTTGTTTCATTAATCAGTTCGAATTTCTTTTCTTCAATGCCATAGATATATTTTGATATACCAATCACAGTCATTTCATCTTTTATAATAATTTCAGGTTTCATTACTTTTTCTCCTTTTCTATCAGAAAGCAGATTAATCCGTTCAAATAAGATGGGTTCAGTTTGAGCTTTTCTAATTTGTCTTGGCGGTGCACCATACGCTGATTTAAACGTCCTTGTAAACGCCTCATGAGACTCATAACCATACTCAAAGGCAATATCAATAATACTACGATTTGTCGTCACAAGATCATATAACGCATTACTGAGCCTTCTTTTTCTGACATAAGTCATCACAGAACATCCTACCATCGCTCCAAAAATTCGATAAATATGAGGTATAGAATACCCTGTTACTCTAGAGATATCTTCTAAAGTAATATCTTCTTTCAGATGTTCTTCAATGTAATCAATTGCTGCTTGCATACCAATATAATAACTCATCTGTTGTCTTCCTACTTTCTAATCTAATCATATAATAGATTTTAAAAGGATACTTGATAATTTTTCTCAAAATAAATACCCTAATGAGGGTATTTAAACATTTGATTTAACCACACGTTTTCTTAGATCTCTAATTCTTATTAAGCGACCCGATTGTTCATCATAAAGACTTAGTACTGCTACTTTAAAACTTTTTAATAAAGTAATAGTTTTACCTCTTCTAAATTCATGTACTTCGTAATAACATGCTCTTAAATTGTAATTTGGAATTCTAGGATTCAAGTGATGAATATGATGAAAACCGATATGACCTGTAATCCAATCCAAAACAACTGGCAATTTATAAAACGAACTACCTTCAATTGCTGCTTTTACAAAATCCCATTCTCCGTGTCTTTCCCAATAAACTTCTTCAAATTGATGTTGAACAAAGAACATCCATACACCCATTATACTAGCAAAGAATAGCACTGGTAATTGAATCAACAAATAATACTTAATGCCAACTGTTAAACTGACAAGTAATGCTGTTAAGAAGATTCCTCCATTAGTAAACCACCTGCTTCTTTGGTGTGCTTTGGTTGAAAACTTCTTAGACGGTAATCTGTTTAAAACGCCAAATAAGAAAAATGGTGCTATGATAAACAGAAATATAGGATGTCTATACAGTCTGTATAAAAATCGTTTGGATTTTTTACTGGCTAAATACTCATCTACGGTCATGGTCCAGACATCACCAATGCCTCTTTCATCTAAATTGCCAACTGTACCATGATGTCTATTATGAGACGATTGCCAAATCGTATACGGTGTAAAAGCAAGTATACTCAGTAAATGACCTGCTATCTGATTACCTTTTTTCGTTTTAAAAAAGGACAAATGAGTACAATCATGAAATAGAATAAATATTCTTACCATAAAAGCACCTGTTGGAATTGCTAATAAGAAGATAATAATATAGGGTACATGAAAATATATTCCTAAACCCATAGTTGTTAGTAAGGCAAAGTACGGTAATACGGTATTCACTATTTGCATCCAAGCCTTGAATCTATTGGCCTTCGCATATGGTTTCAGGCGTTGACGCCATTCTTTTGTTTTCATAAAGCCTCCTCTAATTGATAATGATTATCGATTAATTATAACGTTAATCAAACTATTAAGCAACTATTTTTCAAAGAGTTTATAATATATAAATACCCCTAATACGAGATATTACGCATCTCGCATTAGGGGTCATGTTAAAATATATCCATTTATTCTATTTGATTACTTCAAAAATACCATTCTTATAATCAACTCTTAAACAACCATCTCTAAATGAATCACTACCTACAATGCCATCAAGTTCAAAAAAGTCACATGGCTTATGAAGCGAATTAGCTACATCCGATAATTCAATTACAGTTTTATTTATTTTTAGCTTCAACTTTGGAATTATTTTCTGTTCAACCTCTTTGAAGCCGCTTACTCCACCAACACGCTTTGTTTCTTTTTTCACCTCATCAAGTTTTATCTTATCAAAGATACACTCACTGAATGAAGTACTACTTGCTCCGGTATCAGCTCCAAAATACAATGGATTATCATTCTCACAACTGAGTCGAACAATAACATACCCATCCATAATGATGTTACTATTTGTGATGTCTTCAACTACTGGTTTGATAATTTCATACTCACCATTCTTGTAATCTAATTTTAGATTCATGTACTTTATAAAGTCCCAACCAATAATCCCGTCAATTTTAATAATTCCCTCAATCGACGGATCAGCAAACGTAAGATTTTCTGTTGGTAGAATAATAAAAGGAGTATCCTTAACACTTAAGTTACCTACTTTAGCATTTCCTACCCATCCAAACTTTGTACTCATGTCCTCATCAGTTGAAGAATTTACAATCACTTCATCACTTGAATCTATTCTAACTTGACATAAGTCTGCTGTCTCTTGAGACAATACACTCAATAAAGCACCTGTGTCTAACCAAAAATCCTTTTTTATTCCATTGATCTCAACTCCAACAATCGGAGAACCCGAGATACTGAACTCTAATTTATCTTTATATGAATCACTAGAAAATGTGATGTTTCTATCTTTATTTTGTTCCAAAGAAACTGAAATCTTTCGATATGATTCTTCTATTGCTTCCATTGTATCTAACTCTAGTGACTTAATTTTATCAAATCTGTCATCCCAAAATAATTGTTGAAATAATAATCTTGCAGAATTATTAACCGTCTCTTGACAATTGCTTTCTCTGTACAGATTTGTTAATAGTTCAATGCTCATCTCTTTCTTTCCAGTGTCTAGTGCTTTGATAGCCTGAAGAAACGTATCTTGATCATCTAATAATTCTTCTTTACTAAGCGCTTTAAAATTGAATTTCTTGATTTCTGTCCAAAACTTGTTACTGTCCATTTATATCTCCTTTTCACTCTTTCCTTTAAATATAGAACACGCAAATTCTATGCGTATACTCTAAATTTTAACATATTTAGAAATCCTGTTCCAATGATTTTTCTGAATCTTTTGTAAACCATTAATTAAAGTAAAGTAACAGAGAATAAATCCGTTTGATATTAAGTCACTTGCACTAAAAATCTCACATTAGGGTCATGTTAAAATATATCTGAATAGGCTATGGCCAATTGAATATCTGAGTAAGTTATACTCTCATCCAATTCTTGTTTTATCGCTTTTAGTGATTCCGTTCCAAGCTTTGATAACACGGCATTGACCTGTTTTGTTTTATCTGCATCCATAAACTGATTTATGGTGATGTCATGGCCTTGTGATTTTAGTTTTATCAGATGATTAACAATTGTAGAAGCTGTTAATCCCCTCTGTGAAGCCATCTCTTCTAAGGACATTCCTTGGACATATAACTCATGTGTTTGTTCATATCTATTTTTATCACTGACTTCAACGTCTTCATATATCTCTGCTGTTTTGCTTTCAAATGCATCGGCATCTATATTTTTTTCTTTCAGATAAGTTTCTATAATGTCAATAAAGTCGCTACCATAACTGTCAAATTTCTTTTCACCAATGCCTTTGACTTCTAAGAACTGAGATTTTTGAACCGGCATTGTATAAGCCAGTTCCTCTAATACTGAATTTGCAAATATAACATATAAAGGCACTTTCTTCTCAGAAGCAATGGCTTTTCTTTTTTCTGATAATCTATCAAATAGCTCTTGATCAAAATCAAAGTCAGTTTTTCTCTTTTGTTTTCTCTTCTTTGTATCTTTTACATCCATACGTTCTTTTCTAACAAGAATCTTTTCTTCACCTTTTAGTACAGCTCTTGAACTCTCATTTAGTTTCAGTACCGGATAAGCATCAACAGTCATGCGAATAAAACCTCTCGCAATAAGATTCATAATCAGTTCTCTTAAGCCACCTTCTGAATACTCCGTAATGATGCCATAAGTTGAAACTTTGTCTAGTTTCCAATCGATTATTTTTTTGTTCTTTGACCCTCTTAAGACTTGAATGATGACATTTACACCAAATCTCTGATCCGTTCTATAAATACAAGATAGTATCTTTTGAGATTCTATACTCAAATCTACAAATTCTGAATCATTTAGACAATTACCACAGCTGCCACAGTTATCAACCGTTGCGACGTCTCCAAAGTAACCGATAATCTCAGATCTTAAACAATCATTGGTATGACAGTAATTGACCAATATCTGCAGGTTTTCAAGTTGAATTTGATGTCTTTCTAGATCCATCATATTTTGATTCATAATTAGTTTCTGTTTGACAATATCCGCTGGCGAGTACATTAATATACAATCACTCTTACCGCCATCTCGACCGGCACGGCCTGCTTCTTGATAATAAGCTTCCATGTTCTTAGGCATATTGTAATGAATAACAAACCTTACATCCGGTTTATCAATTCCCATACCAAAAGCATTGGTTGCCACGATAATCTTTGTATTGTCTAACATAAATGAATCTTGAACATGACTTCTATCGTCACTGTCCATACCGCCATGATAGGCTGCAACAGAAAATCCATGATCTTTTAGTTTTTTAGACAGAGATTCAACCGTTTTTCTAGTCGAACAATAGATAACCCCTGATCCTTCTACAAAATCATTTTGCAAATAGTTTTTCAGATACCTATACTTATCAGTTGGTTTTACAACTTTATAAAATAAGTTTTCTCGATCAAATCCTGTGATCATTGAAAATGGATTATTTAACTCTAATAAAGTGTTTATTTCTTCTATAACATGAACCGTTGCAGTTGCAGTAAAAGCCGCTACAATAGGTCTGGTTTGTAATCTTGAAATAAATCTAGGAATATTTTTATAACTCGGTCTAAAATCATGTCCCCATTGACTGATACAATGTGCTTCATCAACAGCAATTAAATCAATTTGAATACGTTGACTCAGCTCATAAAAACTATCTGATAAAAGTCTTTCCGGGGCTACATAAATCAGTTTATGTTGACCCTCTAAGATTTCTCTGATACGACTGTTCGTTTCAGCAGTAGAGAGTGAACTATTCAGATACGTCGCTGGAATACCGACTTCTACTAAGCCGTCCACTTGATCTTTCATTAAAGCGATCAAAGGTGATATGACAATCGTCACACCGTCTGCCATCAATGCTGGTAATTGATAACAAAGAGACTTTCCGCCACCGGTTGGCATAATTGCCAGTACATCTCTTGTCATTATATGATTTATAATATCTTCTTGGCCATGTCTAAAGGTTTCATAACCAAAATGCTTTTTTAACAATTCAAATTTTCTCAATTCATCCTCCTAGGTACTCCTTGTATTATACACGTAATCACCATTTGAGTACATAAAAAAAAGCAATCAGAGATTGCTTTAATCTAGAGGTATGATAAGTGTTACAGTCGTGCCAATATTTGGTTTAGATTCAATGACTATATCACTTCTATCACCATAAACCAGCGAAAGTCTTTTTCTAACATTTTCTATACCAACCCCTCCGAGTTTTACCAACTTACTTTTTTTTGTCTCTTCAGTAAACCCAACACCATCATCATGAACAATCAGTTTCAGAGTTGAATCTACCTGCTCACAAGAAACGGTTATACTGCCACCAGATGTTTTTTCTCTAATACCATGATAAATCGCATTTTCTACAATCGGTTGTAAAATGATTTTTGGAACCTTTACTGCCATCAGTGCTTCTGGTAAGTCTATTGTATAGTTAAGTTGATCATCATAACGCTGTTTTTGAATGAACAAATACTGTTTGATATGATCAAACTCTTCTTCAAGTGTAATCATTTCTTGACCTTTACTGAGTGATATTCTAAAGAACTGAGCCAAAGATTTGGTCACTTCAATCACTTTTTCACTGTTATTAAATTCTGCCATCCAAACAATTGTATCCAAAGTATTGTATAAAAAATGAGGATTGATCTGACTGTATAAAGCATTGAGTTCATAAGTTCTCAAATAACGTTCATTTTCTTTTATTTCCGATAACAGTCGTTGGATTTCTTTTAACATCTTATCAAATTCTATAGATAGTGATTCTACTTCATAACAGCCTGAGGATTTATCTATAGATGTTTCAAAGCTATCAAAATCTTTCATCGCCTCTTGAAGCTCTTTGATTGGTCTTGTAATTCTATTGGCAATAAAATAACTACCACTGATAATGACCACTAAAACAATCCCACTGAGCACCACCAAAACTTCTATCAATTGTCTTCTAACCAGTGTTAATTGATCAAGTGAAGAAACACCTACGAGAGTCCAATGTGTATTGGGTATACTATAGTGATGTGTGAGTAGATGATGTTCCTTGTCATAGCCTTCTGAATTTTCTACCATAGCAATCAAATCCGATTTTTTGTCACTATCTATAAAATAATTGGGATCAGGATGATAAACCACTTGTTTGCTTTCATCCATTATAAAAGCAAAACCTGCTTCTCCGAGTGGCAAGTGATCCAAATATCCTTCAATCACCTGATATTTTATATCCAATAAAACAACCCCTAAATGATTGTTGTTGTCATCAAATATTTCTTGACTAAGTGCAATAACCCAAGTTTCTTTATCCATTGTAAAGTCTTGTAGCCTTGCTGATGTTAAAGCCGGCATCTGTTGATTATCAATCGCTCGAACATACCAAGATTCTTTCATCATATCACTCGAAACAGACATTTCAAGTTCTGTTTCATTCGACACAACGCCTCCGTCTTTACCAATAGCAACAACAGAAACAATGGATGAATTGGTTGCTAATGCTTGGTCAATAACTTGATGTGCTTCAATTTTAGAGTTTTCTTCACCTGTCTGTAAATAAGATTTGATATCATCATTTTGACTGATAAACATCGCAATCTGTTTTAACTCTATGATATAGTTTTCTAAGTCATTACCACTTTGTTCTACACCATGAATTGTTTGCTCCAAGGTATCTTCTAAAATAATAGACGACGCACTATAATAATACGCACTACTCATTAGAAGTACCATCATCAAACTCGCTATTAAATAAAAAGAAGTGATCTGGACTTTAAGTTGTCTAAAAAAAATACGTTTATTCATGATTTTGCTTCACCTGTACTTTATATTGTTTAGGAGACATACCAACAAGTTTTTTAAAACGACTGCCAAAGTAATTTACATCTGTAAATCCTATAGCCTCTGCAATTTCATAATTCTTAAGTTCCGTGCTCAGAAGTAACAGTTTTGCTTGTTCAATACGTGCATGAATCAAATAATCCTGAAATGTCATACCATACTGTTTTTTAAAAACACCACTCAAATAACTGCTATTGTAACCCAGTTCATCACTTAACTTCTTTAATGAAAAGTCCAGATGATACTTATCTCTATCTAAAATAGATTCAATATCATAATAATCATCTTCTATAGAAACATCCAATCTTTCTTGTACGGTTTTTTGTACTTCTATAGATAAAGCATCCTCTTCCATCTTCTGAATTAATTTGATTAACACTTCTTCTATATCTTTTTTGGAAATGGGTTTTAATATGTAATCATCAACACCTAATTTAAGGGCTTGAAGTGCATAATCAAAATAATCATACCCTGTTATTAGAGCAATTTTTACTGTTTTATCTATTGCTTTTACATGTTTAGAAAAGGTTAAGCCATCCATCTTAGGCATATTAATATCCGCTAAAATAAGATGTGGTTTAAACACTTTGAATTTTTCTAAAGCCTCTTCACCATTGACGGCTTCTTCAACCTCGTCAATATTCAGCTTATCAAAATTGACGAGGGATTTTATCCCTCGTCTAACTAAAGGTTCATCATCTACTATTAATAATCGAATCATATCATCCTCTATTCTACTAAACTTTTCAAATGACCATAGCCCATCTCATCCATTTCTTCTAAAGGAATGAATTTTAATGAAGCGCTATTCAGACAATATCTTAAACCGCCTTTATCTTTAGGTCCGTCATTAAATAAATGCCCTAAATGTGAGTCCCCTAAACGGCTTTTAACTTCAATTCTTTTTGTAAAGAGTGTATTGTCTTCTAGTTCTATTATAACAGACTCTGAAATCGGTTGTGTAAAGCTTGGCCACCCTGTTCCGGATTTATATTTGTCTTTAGATGAAAATAATGGTTCTCCTGTTACGATATCCACATATAAGCCAGGTTCAGTGTTATCCCAATACTCATTATCAAACGATCTTTCAGTGCCGGCATTTTGTGTCACTTTATACTGTAACTTGGTTAACATCTCTTTGATTTCTGCATCTGAAGGTTTTGTGTATTCTGAAATACCTTCGGTTACAAGATTTAAATCAATGTGACAATAGCCATTCGGATTCTTATCCAAATAATCTTGATGATACTCTTCTGCTAAATAATAATGTTCAAGTGGTAACACTTCTACCACAATTTTATCTTCATACATCATCTGTTCTTTATTAACTTCTTCTAATATAATAGATTTTTCAGTTTCATCAGTATAATAAATCCCAGTTCGGTATTGAACACCTCGATCATTGCCTTGTTGATTCAAAGAGGTTGGATCTACTACTTTAAAATAATATGCCAATAACTCTTTGATGGATACCAAACTTGGATCATATCTGACATGTACTGTTTCTGCATGTCCAGAATTGTTATAAATTAAATCCTCATAACTCGGATTTTCTGTTGATCCATTGGCATAACCCGATGTGACATCATAAACACCATAAACTCTTGTCATGTATGCCTCTACTCCCCAGAAACAACCTCCTGCTAAATACAAATCTTCTAAAGAGGTTTCATCAAACATAACACCTACATTAGGATTATCTGGCAACCGTTTGGTATCCAGTACTGAACTGATATTCATATTTTTAGTCATCTCCTGAGTGGACATATCCTCTTTTGGTACCTCTACTTTTTTATTATAAAGATACCTATTGCCGATTACTAAAATGAGCCCTACTGCCACTACAACAGCTAAAATTATCATTCTTCTCATCTTGTCCTCCTTAATAAATCTCCATAAACTCTGCTTTGATCATGTCATTTTCCAAATGACCTGGGTATAAGTGAACCAAAACCCCATCAGATCCAATAAATGCTGATGTTGGATAACCTCTTACACCAAATTCTCTTGTAAACTCACCATCTTCATCCAATAACACAATTAAATTATCATATCCTTGTTTATCAAACCAAGACATAAATTTCTCGGTATTTTTTTCACCATTATAATCTGGCGATACAATAGTAATCACTTTAAACTCAGTATCCTCAGCAGTTAACATATCCAGTTCTTCTAAACCACCTAGACATATTGAGCACCATGAAGCCCAAAACTTCACATAGACTTTCTCACCTTTTAAATCTGCTAATGATACCCTATTGCCATCAAGGTCTTTAAGGTCAAACATAGGAGCCATCTCACCATCATTTGACATCATTTCAACAGATTCCATATTATCTTCTGTCATATCATCTGACTCAGCCATATCATCATCTGTCATATCATCTGACATATCACTTTCCGTCATATCGTTTTGTTCTGTCATTTCATCTTTTTCCATGTTTTCCTCAGTCATGTTATTATGAGTCTCATCATTATCGTTTCCAACAATTAAAAACACTCCTAATAAAACGACTGCTGCTACCAATATACCGATTAATATCTTTTTCATGATACTCTTCCTTTCACTAAATTAGATTTGTAAACCACGCTGTTACGGTTGTTAGATTTTCTGTCATCAATAGAAGTCCCATAATGACGATTAATACACCACCAACTCTTTTTATCTTTGGTAAATGTTTGTCTACTTTATAAAGTTTATCTAAGATTAATTTTGAAAATACAGCAACTAATAAAAACGGAATCGCCAGTCCCAAAGCATAAATCGCCATCAACCATGCACCGTATAGAGCTTGCCCGCCACCGGCTGATAAAACAAGTACCGCTCCAAGAACAGGACCTACACAAGGTGTCCATCCAAAACTAAATGTCACACCTAATAGATAGGTACTGATCAAATCGTTTTTACTTGTAGACTTTAGCTGTAATGTTTTATATTTATTTAAAAATTTCAAATTAAAAATACCCATTTGATGGCACCCTAGAATCACGACAATTAAGCCTGTGATAATAGAAAACCATCTCCCGTTGATATACTTGCCTAAAGCACCAGCACCAAATCCCAATAAGATAAAAGTGGTAGACAAGCCTCCTACAAATAGAAATGTTTTTATATAAGGTCGCCATTTCCCTCCGTGTTCATTGTCTGTTAAAATCCCAATATAAACTGGCATCAATGGGAAAGTACACGGTGCAAAAAATGATAATAATCCTGCTACGAAAACGGTACTAATAAATATTTGTTCACCGATCATGTTGTCACATCCTTTCTTACTATAACCTCATTATAAACTTTACAACACCGAATTGGTATAGATTCTAATGTGTAAAAACATGAATATGATTAGGTTCTTACAAAAAAAATAAAAGAAACCAAGAATTTCTTGATTTCTTTTGACTCTATAATCCTTTAACAAAGGTTTTTCCAAACTCAATGGCTTCTAATTCAACATCTTTGGTCATATTCCAATTTACTTTAAAACTATCACCAACCAATTCAAATCCAGCTTCTTCAAGCATTTTCATCAATACTTGTGGTGATTCTCCACTCCATCCATAACATCCAAAGGCAGTGGCTTTCTTATTCTTAAATTTAAGCTCTTTCATATAATGCAAAAACCCTACTAGAGACCTTAACACACTATTGCTCACCGTTGGTGAGCCAACAGCAATTGCTTTTGACTTAAACACTTCTGTTGCTAAATCATTATCATCTGATTTTGATATATTGAAGAGTTTAACCGTGACATCACTATCTTCTAATTGTATGCCTTCTGCTATTTTTTCAGCGACTTGTTTGGTACCATTCCACATCGTATCATAAATGACGGTTATTTGATTTTCTTGATAATCATTGCACCACGTCCGATATTTTTCAACAATTTGTAAAGGATTATCTCTCCAAATAGCACCATGGCTGGTTGCAATAATATCAATGGTTAAATTCAGTGCCAAAATATCTTCTAATTTTTTCTTAAGAATTTTATTAAATGGATTTAGAATATTAGCATAATATTTCATGGCTTCTTCACCAAGTTTACATTGATCTACTAAATCATTAAATAAATGCTCACATGCATAATGTTGACCAAACGCATCATTACTGAATAAAATATTATCTTCTGTTAGATAAGTTGCCATACTATCAGGCCAGTGTAACATACGCATTTCTACAAATACCAAAGATTTCCCATTACCAATATCTAAAGTATCTCCTGTTTTAACAACATTAAAATTCCAATCCTTGTGGTATTGTCCCGTTAATGATCCAACCGCATTTTTAGTACAATAGATTGGTGTATTCGGTATTTTTTCCATTAATTTTAATAACGCACCACTATGGTCATTCTCACCATGATTGATGATAATATAATCAATGCTCTCAAGATCTATTTCACTTTCTAAGTTAGCAACAAACTCATCTGCAAAAGGTCGCCACACTGTATCAATTAAAACGGTTTTCTCTTCTTTTATTAAATAAGAATTATAACTTGAACCGCTGTGTGTAGAAAGCTCTTCTCCATGGAACTTCCTCAATTCCCAATCAATTTTGCCTAACCAATGTAC
>JABXKX010000450.1 GCA_013619035.1 Peptostreptococcaceae bacterium | reverse complement strand
ATTAAGTGATAATTAATATTGAACAATAAAATTAATTCTATCAATATTATCAATTGTAATTGTGCCTTATTATCTCGTATGGTATTGTTTCTGCTAGTAAAGAAAAAATCGGGATGGATTGTTACACATAATTTATATAGGGTATAACTGTTATACAAGAGATCAGCATAGTATAACAGATTGGAGTGATGTAAATGAAAGAATATAAGTTTTGTCAAAGTTGTGGTTTCCCAATGAAAAACGATCCACAAGGTGGAGGTACAGAAAGTGATGGTTCTATTAACAAAAAATATTGCTATATGTGTTATAAAAATGGTGAGTTCTTAACACCTCAGGAAATTGACACGGCTAAGAAAATGCAAACTTTCTGTATTGATCAGATGAAAAAGGATGGAATGAATGGTTTTATTGCATGGTTTCTAACACGTAGTATACCAAATCTAGAACGATGGAAGAAGTAAGGATGTCATTCTTAAGTCAAAGTCTTATATTAGAATATATCTGCGACTCCCTAACGACACATGTGGAGTGTCTAGCGAAGTGTAACTATCATTATAATTTGTTTTAAGTCACAATTGGGTTATTTAAACTACGATGCAATAAGACCACTAAATGTTAGTGAGAGGATTTATTTATGAGTATCCCAATTTTAAAAACTAAGCTTTATGTTCCTAAACTTCGTTCTAGAGTTGTTGTGCGCCCTAAACTTGTTGATCAAATAAATAAAAATGTGGACTGTAAACTAATATTAATTTCTGCTCCTACTGGTTTTGGTAAATCTACGCTTATAAGTGAATGGGCAACACATAGTGATTATCCTTTTGCATGGATATCGCTTGAGGAGAAAGATAATGATTTAATTAGATTTCTATCTTATTTTATTGCAGCTTTGCAGACGATTGAAAAAGATCTCTGTCAAGGCATACTAGAGATGTTTCACTCTGTGGAAGCTCTCGGAATTGATTCGTTATTGACAGCTATCATAAATGAGATTGAAACCGTATCTACAAGTTTTGTGTTTGTACTTGATGATTATCATCTTATTAATAATCAAGAAATAAACGATGTGCTTAGTTTTTTATTAAATCATTTCCCTTCAAATATGCGTCTTGTTATCATAACACGTGAAGAACCACTTTTACCTCTTGCTAGTTTACGATCAAAGAATCAACTCATGGAAATAAGAACGAAAGATTTGAGGTTTACTCATTCTGAATCAGTCACTTTTTTAAATCAGTTTATGGGTATAAAGCTTTCAGATAAGGATATTAAACTACTTGAAAGTCGTACTGAAGGCTGGATTGCGGGGTTGCAATTAGCAGGAATATCATTACAAAAACAAAAGGATATTCCAGAGTTTATAGAATCTTTTTCCGGTAGTCATAAATTTATAATGGATTATCTTATTGAAGAGGTGTTCAACCAGTTGTCTGAAGAAGTACAGTCTTTTTTATTACAAACTTCTATATTGGATCGTTTAAGTGGTTCACTTTGTGATGCAATTATACTTAATTCTAGTGAATCAGGTCAACAAACTCTAGAATATCTACACAATAAAAATATGTTTATAATACCTCTAGATAATGAACGTAAATGGTTCCGCTATCATCATCTTTTTTTGGATCTACTTAGACAGAAACTTCATAAAGAATATTCCTTTGAGGGTAATGAAGGGGATAATATTTCTAAATTACACAGTCGTGCGAGTCAGTGGTTTGAAAATAACGACTTGATAAGTGAAGCAGTTCATCATGCTGTTTTAGGCAAATATTATGAAAGAGCTGCAGCTTTAATTGAAATGTCATGGTCCGAGATGGATCAGAACCTACAATCAGGAATTTGGCTTAGTTGGGTTAAACAAATACCAGATGAAATCATTCAATTAAGACCTATACTATGTGTAGGATATGCCTGGGCGTTACTTGATAGTGGATCATTCGAAGGCTGTGAAACGAGACTTAACGATGCTGAAAAATGCATAGAGATACTATCTGAAAATAGAGTACAACAAACAGAAGTTTTAAATATTGTAGTTGTAGATGAAGAACAGTATAAAATTCTACCTGCTACTATAGCAGCCGCCAGGGGATACCTCGCATTGGTGCGTGGTGACGTTAAAACAGCAATACATTATACTAAAAATGCTCTTCATCTATTTCCTAAAGGAGAATACTATAACAAAGACGTTATTAGTACAATGTTAGGACTTGCTCAATGGACAAATGGAGAAATAGAAGATGCTTTCAAAACTATAACCAGTGGTACAACAAACAAGACAATGAAAATTATGGTTGCAGTCGTTTTAGCTGAGCTGAATATAGAACAAGGAAAACTCCATCAAGCAGTTATGATCTATGAAAAAGCACTTCTTGATACGATTGATAAAAAGAATCTTTACCAGATTCCTAAAGCAAGTATTTATGTAGGTCTTGGTAACATTGAACTTCTTAGAGCAAATCTAGATAAAGTAGAAGTACTTCTGCAAAAAAGTATGGTGCAGGCTAAAAAAGGTGCACTTCCAAACTGGCAGTATAAATGGTATTTACTAAAAGCACGACTTTCAGAAAGTAAAGGTGAGTTTGATTCAGCACTTGAGTTGTATAATAAATCTGAATGTTACTACTTTGATGATCCGTTACCTGATACATACCCGTTGAGTGCGTTAAAAGTAAGAGTTTTGATAAAACAAGGGAAAATTCATACAGCTTTAGAGTGGGTAAAGAAACAGCATTTATCCATTGGTGACGCACTGAGTTATTTAAGTGAGTTTGAACATATTACTTTGGTCAGAGTACTTATAGCTGAATATAGATATTTTAATAACAACAACGCTTTAAGTGATGCAAAACAATTCATTAAACGCTTATTAATAGAAGCAACAAAAGGTAAGAGAACAGGAAATATCATTGAATTATATATTTTACAAGCACTTGCTGAGGATTATAGTGGATCTTTAGAATTAGCGCTTGAAAGTCTAACAACTGCTATAAAATTAGCTGAGACTGAAGAGTACATACAGATATTTATTGATGAAGGGGTACACATGCATCTACTGTTATCAAAATTAACAGTCGATAATGCTTATTCTAATTATTTTTCAAAACTACTTGAGATATTTGAAAAAACAATGGCATTGAATGAATCGAAACAGACTCAAATGGATATTGAGCCATTGACTAAAAGAGAGCAAGAAGTATTGTTGTTAATTGCAGAAGGTCTTTCAAATCGTGAAATAAGCGAAAAATTGTTTTTAGCATTAAGTACAGTAAAGAACTATAATCGGAATCTATATGAAAAGCTTGAAGTAAAAAATAGAACGTCTGCTATAAAAAAAGCACGTGAGTTGGGATTGGTATAACTATACCTCATTAATATTTCAGTTATTTGGGTTAATCATATATATGATTAACCCTTTTTTTATTGTCTAAGAAATTCTATTGATGAAACCTTAAATTGTAGTATAAAAGCATTGAAATAAGCTGACTTCAGATATCTGTCAAATAAAGTTAATTGCTTAATCCACTAAAG
>JABXKX010000149.1 GCA_013619035.1 Peptostreptococcaceae bacterium | reverse complement strand
ATATGAATGTTATTCTAACTCATCCAAAATACGTAAGAGCAATAAAAGGAAAAAAAACTGATAAAAAAGATTCCAAATGGATAGCTGATCTTTTCAAGTTCGATATTGTTAGAAATTCATTTATTCCACCAAAAGAAATAAGAGCACTCCGAGAAATCGCAAGATATCGATTTAAGTTAGTCTGTATGAAGACTTCTGAAAAAAACAGAATTCAAAATTCCATGACTATCTCAAATATTAGAATGGAAAGTGTTCTCTCTGATCCATTCGGAGTAACTGCAACGCAAATTATGCAATATTTACTCCATTCTAATGAATTCGATGAAAAAGAATGTCGCAAACTCATCAAGGGAATAGCAAAGAATAAGTCAAAAGCAATTATCGAATCCATCAAAGACTATGATATAAAATCTGATCAAGAACTCAAAATTAATCTCGCTACCACTCACCTTCAACAACTAGAAAAACATATCTCAGAAACTGAAGTAGAACTTTTTATAAGAACAAAACAATTCCAAGATCAAATCAACTTAATAACTCAAATAAAAGGCATTAGTGATTTATCATCAAGATTGTTGATAGCAGAAATCGGCGTTGATATGACAGCGTTCGATTCTGCAAAACAATTAGCATCATGGGCTGGTCTTGTACCAACTAACAATGAAAGTGCTGGAAAAAAGAAATCCACTAGAGTAACAAAAGCTGGAAGATATATCAAACCGCTTCTAATACAATGCGCACTTGCATCGATAAAATGCAAAGATAGCTATTTCTCAAGAAAATATTATGCCATTAAAAAGCGACGTGGCCATAAAAAAGCTATTATCGCCATTGCCAGAATGATGATTGTATCCATTTACTACATGTTATTAAACATGGAGGATTTCAAACCTTGTGATTATGAAGAATTTATGAATCCAAAGCAAAAGAAAGAATTAACTATCGAAAAAGCTTTAAGCTTTCTTTCGGCTCAAGGCATTGATACATCAGTTTTGAACCTTGATTTAATCAGTCAATAAAATAAATTTAACTCTTACCCTTAGTTTTATTCGCCCATTTTTGGTGTTTTGTTTTCACACTTATCACCTCAATAAAATAATAACACATTCCTCTTAATTTTGCAAACATACGTTCGTTATTTGAAGATAGCTTTTTCATTGGCTATTTGAATAGCATCCCCTCTGCTTAACGGATATTTTTTCTGACTTTTAAGTCTTTCTCCATTTAGGAAAGTCCCATTCTTAGTATTAATATCTACTATATAATAACCATCTTCTTCAGTGATTAATTCTGCATGCACTCTACCCAAGCTTAGTGCCTCAGGTATAGCATAATCAACAAGTTGTTTGGCTCTTCCGATAAGAAATGATTCTTTATTGACGATAACTGATTTTTCCTTAAACTCCAATATAGGAAATGATTTTTCTTTTGAAAGTAAAATGGTCCCTTCAACCACCTCAGTTGATACGCTCTTTTCGGTCTCCTCTTTGATAAAGAGTTTTTTAAACCACTCTTTTCGATTCTTCTTGATTGGCTTTTGTAGAGTGTTCATCATCGAATCAAAAATCATAATATCAAATTCTGGATCTTGTAAATAGGTAATCACTCGTTTGATTCTTGTATCATTTTCCATTACATTCAATTGAATAGAAAAAAGTAAACTTAAAAATACATCTTTTAGCGCTTTATGTATTGAAATACTATATTTCTTACTTGGAATATACAGAAGTTTAATATCCAAATCTGTTGGTTCAACAAAAATATACTCTTTTTCTAGGACAATTCGCTGGGTATCCAATAAGTACTTTTCAGCCATCCACAAACTGTCTATCACTTTTTTGAATATGTGTTTTTGTGTTTCATAGGTCATACAGTGATTTTTAAAGTACAGTTCTATAGGGACCAAAGAAGTGACATCAAATTCCATTTCATTATTTTGAAGTGTTGATTTAATGAAAACAGTCTGATCACTTTTGTTGATCATTTGTTTTTGATAATCAATACAATCTTCAGATTGTAGTGAATAACATAAATAAGTATACGGTCCAACTTCCCTTTTAGTAAAATGCATGTAAATACCCTAAACTAAAGTCTTTGCTCACGATATCATTTAATATATTTTCTACAAATACTGTGATTTGATTTTTAAATAATAATGCAAGCCCCACCAAAATGGCTAATAATATAACAACTTCAATTGTACCAAATCCATCTTCTTGTTTCATAACTAACCTCCTACAATGCTGTAAATAGTTGAATCACCGCCGGTATTGTTACAGCAACAATAACACCAAAGAGTGAAATCATCATTGGGACTAGAAGTTTTGTACTAGCTTCTTCACCCCTTTTTAAAAAAAGTGTTTTCTTTTGCTTCCATAAATCTTCACAGAGTTGATTCAATAGTACTAATGTTTCTCTACTACCATTTTTTTCATCCGTCATTAAAATTCTACAGAATCTTGTAACGCTTTGTAGCTGACATTTATTCGATAAGTTAATCAAAACCTTACTGGTAGACTGACCTATTTGAAACTCATGTACAACGCCTCTTATTAGGTCATACATCAAACCCTCATTTTGTTCTAATTGCATCAAAGCTTTATCGATAGTCATGCCAGCGCCAATCAATAACTTAACTGACATTATGATATCTGGTAAGTCATTGATGATTTGTCGTTCAATCTTTTTAACATCATCCTTTAACTTCAAATCAGGTATCCACACTATAAAAATACAAATACCGATTAAGTAAATAAGTGACTCCAATTCAAGAAACCATATCAGATCAATAAATAATGTTAGAGCTATACCAATAGATGTGATTTTTTGATTAGAAAACACCTGATCGAAACAGTCTACCGTCAGAGATTTTTTTCTGATCAAGTGAAGCGTTCCAATTGATTTTACTGTCCATTTAAGATTAAATCTCTTCTGAGTAAAATACCCAAATGACTGATCGAAAGTAATATGTTTTCTATTAAGAATATAGATCATCAAAAGGATCATATGGAATCAACCTTAATGATTTCGTTGCCTATATAAAATGAAACAGTCATACCTATAAGTACACCCGTCATCACAATTCTGCCTAAAGTTGATTGGTAAAGAACTGACATATACTCATATTGGCTATATGATAATAACCCTAACAATAGAATTGGTAGTAACATCATCATATAAAATTCCAACCGCTTAGCTGCTATCATCACTCGTAATTCCAAAGCTAAGTCGATTGCATCTGAAATGGTATGAATCGTATTTTTAATAATCTCTACAATGTTACCACTGTATGCATATGTCACTTCCAGAACATTCACAAACTCTGTAATATACTTGATGTCCAAGTTATTAGAAAGTTGCTGCCAAGCCACCACATCGGAAACACCATGCTTTAGGCTTTTATTAAGAAATAATAGTGACTCCTTTAAAGTTTCTGATTGAACTTGATGTAATATGATTGTTGAATCCACAGCATTTCTAAAGGATTGTCCCACCAAGAGTTCAGAATGTATGCCATTTAGAAATTCTTTAAAT
>JABXKX010000215.1 GCA_013619035.1 Peptostreptococcaceae bacterium | reverse complement strand
GAAATCATATGAAAAGAAATCAAAAAACGATTGGAACCGAGTTTTTTCTTCTTACAGAAGAGGAAGTACATGAATGATAAGCATAAAAAAAAGAATAACAAAAAAATATAAAGACCTCATCAGTTTCTGATGAGGTCTTTTCTTATTCGCGTTTTTTCCACTTAAATATTAGAATGTACAATAGAATACCAAATAAAACACCACTGCCATCAATGAGCACATCAGTTATTTGTGGTCCTCTACCAGGAATCATGGACTGATGAAATTCATCTGTAATCGCATAAACCGTACCAATACTTAAGGCTAATAAAATACCATAGTATCTAGTAATCTCACTTCTTTTCATCGCATTCATCAGTAAAAACCCTAAAGTGCAATAGATAAAGAAATGGGCATTTTTTCTGACGATGTGATTTAAATCTTTTACATTTAGATCAACCTTGGGCACGACTGTTTCTACAGCTTTCACAACCTTTTCAGTCACACCTGTACTCAGTTGGTTAGAGGTATCTGAAACCTGAGCAGACAAACTATAGATGACGATCATAATCACAACAACCGATATCCAAGCAATCCATAATCTAATTATATTTTTATTTTCTTGAACGAGTTTTTTCATAGTCTTCTACTTCCATATGACACCATCTATTAAATTGTGTCGTTATAATTTATGCTGATTTGTATACTTGATAGTATAATCTGATGGACTTATTATACCATATTTGGCTGACTCTAATCTTAAGATACTATGAAAGTTGTTTGACAGTTATATGTCAATGGATCAATAAAAACATAAAAATGTTCAAATTAAAAATCTTTAATCAAAAAAGTTATTCATATAAAAGTCGTGTAATTTAAACTGATATTTTAAATTGCACGGGTTTTATTTAATTGTTATTACTTACTTATTATTGTAATCAGATAATCCATTAAACCATCTTTTAATCACCTGCAATTCGTTCACCTTCTTCAATACCATATTTGTTAACATGTTCAGTTGGTACTTCTTGTACACCTAAGATGGAACCTACTACTAAATTATAAGTATCAATCATTTGTTTTAAACAAGGTGTTGTATCGTTATATACGATATCATCTCCTAAAAGCACTGCAAAAGGTTCGTGTCCTACAAAACACTGTGCACAGGAAATGGCATGTCCAAGTCCTTTGGGGTGTGCTTTGGTTGCTTGTAAAAATCGAGTCCCTAAACCAGCTGCAGAGATAACGATTTTACGTACTTTCATCCTATTCTTTTTATGAAATAGTCGTTTTCACAACAAGTGTATAATGCTTCAAAACTAAATTCTTGTAACAAAGCTTATTTAGACAAATAGCATACGTGTTTTGCCATAAAGAGTGAAGCAAATCATAAGATTTATACAAACATTGAAATTAAGCCGTTTATAGAAAAAGAGATAGTAAGGATATAAAAATAAAAGTGGTCTATTTATGCTGTAATATGTCTAAACATGCAAGTATATGGCTAAATACGACATCAATGTTAAATAAGACTGGTTAAACAGTTATGATTACCTTGCGTGTTTTTTGGAGGAGAGAGAATGGATATATTAATTGTATCATCGAAAGAAGATTCAGAAGTAATCATCAACAATGCATTTGATAACTTGGATTTTGAACTTGAAGTAGAGAACTTAAATAATGAAAATGAACAGTTCTTTGAATTTACAAAGAGTTATGACTTGGTAGTGATCAACGATAAGTTCTTTTCTAGATACTCATACCATTTTAAAGCCTTTGTGTTTAGTCACTTATTAAAAACAAATACACCAACTTTGGTATTTTTAGATGATAAAAATAGAGTGGATGTATTTTGTGGCTTAAACTTAATGGATTACTTCTTCAGTCCAATAGACTGGCAAAGAGTTCATTTAAGAATCAAAGTGATAGAACAAAGAATAGAGTACAGTAAGACTTTATTAACAGAGCAATCTATACCAGATAAATATGTGATTAAGAGTAAAGGTGAAGTTATTTTACTGGATTATGATCAAATCAGATTCTTTGAAAAAGATGGTAAAAAACTGTATGTCCATATAGAAAATGAAACATTGACTGTTAATGAGAGTGTTAAAGCACTTATGACTAAGATACCTAATTCATTTGTAAGAGTACATAACTCTTATGTTGTGAATACTAAATATATTTCAAAGATAGTAGAAGTCGGAAACAGATCGTATCAAATCATATTTGATAACTATGAGAAAGTTGCTCATATGAGTAGATACAGATCAGATGCACTTCTTAAAGATTATTATAAGTTAAACAATACGGAAGTTGTGAAGAGTAGGAGTAATTAAGGAGAAAGTCATGTATCTAATAGTAAAAAGAGTATTAGGATTTCTTTTAGCTTTAATAGGTCTGATTGTCTTATCCCCAGTATTTTTAGTTTTAATTGTAGCAATAAAAATCGACTCAAAAGGTCCTGTATTATTTAAGCAAAAAAGAGTGGGAATCAATAAAAAACATTTTCATATTTTAAAATATAGACCGATGAGGATAGATACACCAAAAGATACTCCAACACATTTATTAGAAAATCCAGATCAATGGATTACTAAAGTTGGTAAGTTCTTAAGGAAAACAAGTTTAGATGAATTACCTCAGATCTTAAATATACTTAAAGGTGAGATGATACAAAGGTGTGTCGAAAGTATGAGTATCTAATCACTTCAATAACAATGTGTACAGGTCTCAGAATTAAAATGGATTCACATGATTTAAAAATTGAGACAGAGTAATTTCATTTTTATAGTTATCTGGCGAACCTAAAAGCAGTAAAACTGCAATAGACTTATTATATAATCTTGAGTAGGGTGGACCTAGGATAATGATCTTTTATGAATAGGTATAGCCGAATGGCTGAGGAAAACGTCTGTATTATGAATCGTACGACAGTAAAAAGGATTTACACAGCTAGCTTATTCAATAATGATCCTGAGGATAGTACTTTTGATCAATTTCTTATAGAGAATTTTGATGAAGTTTGTTCTGTTGGGGACGTGAGTACTTATGAAGAAGGAAAAATCAAATGAAGTTTGCATAAAGATAAAACAGAAGATAATCAATCTGTCGAGGAAGTATCTAGGTAATGATGGGGTGATTATCACCATGCGAGTATGGTGAAAGGATAAGAACCACAAGATGTAGCATAAGAGATGTAAAAAAGTAAGTTTGTTATTCGAAATGTAGTATTTTGTAAAAGCGAAGAATTTTCAGGGCATTATGATGTAAGGATTAGGTGTAGTTTGGTGAAGGGATAAATAGGTTTCTAAGGTAGTTATATCAATGGGTTAAGCGGAAAACTAAATTGTACCAGTGTTACAGGGGGATTGCAAGTAGTGGCATCCAATCAGAGATAGGTAAATTAGGATTTTAGTTACATAATTTAGTAAATTAAGATGCTCTGGATAGCACTCATTTACATAAAAAGCTATGAAAGGTAAAGGAGATTGGACTTATATGATTTATAAATTTTTCAAAAGGTTATTTGACATTGTAATTTCAATAATTGGTTTAGCTA
>JABXKX010000200.1 GCA_013619035.1 Peptostreptococcaceae bacterium | reverse complement strand
GTCGAGGGAGATTCGGCCGGTGGTTCTGCAAAACTAGGTCGTGAAAGACAATTCCAAGCTATTTTACCTCTAAAGGGTAAAATAATGAATGTTGAAAAAGCAAACTTTACAAGAATATTTAATTCTTCTGAGATTAGAGCTATGATTACTGCATTTGGTTGTGGTATTGGTGAAGAATTTGATGTTTCAAAAATAAGATATCATAAAATTATCCTAATGACGGATGCCGATGTCGATGGTAGACATATCAATACTTTACTGTTGACGTTCTTATTCAGATATATGAGACCACTAATTGAAAATGGGCATATATACTTAGCAATGCCACCTTTATTTAAGATTAAAAAAGGTAAAAAAGAATATTATGTTTATACAGATAATGAATTAGAAGAGTTACTAGCTGAAATAGGCAGAGAAGGTATTACAATTCAAAGATACAAAGGTCTTGGAGAGATGGATCCTGAACAATTATGGGAAACAACTATGGATCCTTCAGTGCGTACGCTAATAAGAATTAATATTAGAGATGCTGTTGAAGCTGATCAAATATTTGATACTTTAATGGGTGAAAAAGTAGAGCCTAGAAGAGAATTTATTGAAGAAAATGCTAAGTATGTTTCTTACTTGGATATTTAGAGGTGAATCATGATAGAACATAATGGAAAAGTAATAGATGCAGATATAAAAGATGAAATGAAAACCTCTTATATAGATTATGCTATGAGTGTTATTACAGCTCGAGCACTGCCTGATGTAAGAGATGGTTTGAAGCCAGTTCATAGAAGAATTTTATTCACCATGAGTGAATTAGGATTTTATAATGATAAGCCTCACAAGAAATCAGTACGTATCGTCGGTGACGTACTTGGTAAGTACCACCCACATGGTGATACTTCTGTATACAATGCAATGGTAAGAATGGCCCAAGAATTTGCTATGAGAAATCCTTTAGTTGATGGTCATGGTAACTTTGGTTCGATTGACGGTGATAGTGCTGCTGCCATGCGTTATACTGAAGCTAGAATGACTAAGCTTGCAGCTGAAATGCTTAAAGATATTAAAAAAGATACGGTTGATATGATGCCAAACTTTGATGAATCTTTAATGGAGCCTAAAGTTTTACCAAGTAGATATCCTAATTTACTTGTAAATGGTGCTAATGGTATTGCTGTTGGTATGGCAACGTCTATACCACCACATAATTTAGTTGAAATAATTGATGCAACAATAAAATTAATTGATGATAAAGAAGCGACACTTGATGATTTAATGGAAATCGTAACAGGTCCAGATTTTCCGACAGGTGCAACAATTCTCGGTATGGAGAGTTTTAAAAAGGGATATCGTACAGGGCGTGGTAAAGCGGTTATTAGATCTAAAAGTGAAATTGTTGATATAGGTAAAGGAAAATCAGCAATTATTGTGACTGAAATTCCATATCAAGTAAATAAATCTCGTATGATAGAAAATATTGCTGATCTTGTTAGAAGTAAAAAAATAGAAGGTATTACTGATTTACGTGATGAGAGTAATAGAAAAGGTATTAGAATTGTTATTGAATTAAGAAAAGATATTAATCCTAATATCCTATTGAATAAATTATACAAACACACATCTCTACAAACATCATTCAGCTTAAATATGATTGCTCTAGTAGGTGGTCAGCCTAAGATACTTAATTTATACGATATTCTTAGACATTATTTAAATCATCAAATAGATGTTGAAACAAGACGTGTTAAATATGATTTAAAGAAAGCAGAAGACCGTGCTCATATATTAGAAGGTTTATTAACTGCACTTGATCATATTGATGATATTGTTGAAATTATTAAAAAATCTTCTAATAGACATGAAGCATGTGATAAGTTAATGGATTCGTATACATTATCTGAAATTCAAGCTAATGCAATATTAGATATGAGATTGCATAGATTAACTGGTCTAGAAAGAGAAAAAATTCAATCTGAATTTGACGATTTACAAAGTCTTATTAAAGAATTAAAAGAAATTCTAGGCGATGAAACATTGTTATTAGATATCATAAAAACGGATTTAATTAGAATTAAAGAAAAATATGGTAATGAGCGTCGTACTGATATTACATTTAGTATGGATGATATAGACTATGAAGATATGATTGAAGAAGAAGATGTGACAATTACATTAACACATCAAGGTTATATAAAGAGAGTTTCTTCAGATACATATCAAACTCAAAAACGTGGTGGTGTTGGAAAAACAGGTCTTTCTACTAAAGAAGAAGACTTTGTTGAACATATTTTTAATACGTCAACACATGATTATTTATTATTCTTTACTAATTTAGGGCGTGTATACAGAAAGAAAGCATACTATGTACCTGAGGCATCAAGAACTGCTAAAGGGACAGCAATTGTTAATATGCTTCAAATGATGCCAGGTGAACAAGTAAATGCTGTTATTCCTGTTAAAGAATTTAACGAAGGTTTCTTAATGTTATCTACTAAATATGGTGTTATTAAGAAATCAGCATTAGTTGATTTTGATACTTCAAGAAAAACTGGTTTGATTGCTATAAATCTAAATGAAGGTGATGAACTAATTAGTGTAAAGATAACTTCTGGTAATGATGATGTTATTGTATTCTCTAGTCAAGGTAAAGCTATTCGTTTTAATGAAAAAGATGTAAGAAAAATGGGTAGAACTGCAACTGGTGTTAGATCTATTCTATTAAATAGTGAAGATTATGTTGTTTCAATGGAATTAATCACTGAAGAACTAATGGAAAAAAGTGGACGTGTATTAACTATTTCTGAAAATGGTTTTGGTAAACGTACACCACTAGTTGAATATAGATGTCAAACTAGAGGTGGAAAAGGTGTTAAAACATATAATATTACCGGTAAAACAGGATTTGTTGTATCAGCAAGAATTGTAACTGAAGAAGAAGATGTTATGTTAATTAATTCAAATGGTATTATCATTAGAATTAAAGTTGCAGATATTTCTACATCAGGTCGATCAACAAGTGGTGTAACACTTATGAGAACAAAAGGTGAAGATAAAATTATAGCTATGGCTAAAATACAAGCTGGCGAAGAAAAAGAAGAAGAAATTGAATAAAAGATGTTTAAAGGGAAAAAAAATGGTTATATTAACAACATAGCCCCCTTTAATATTCTAAATATTAAAGTTTGAGTTTACAATTATTCGTAAACTCTTTTTTTTTATTGTATAATAAGGTTAGACGCTTTTGAGATGGGTATACCTATACGGGTATATGAAATAAAGGGGGGAAGAAATTTGTCGTTAAAAATAGTCAAAGAATTTAGTAAATTAGAGCAAAGCTGGAATGTAGAATTGATTGGTGAACTGGATATTCTTACATCTGTGGAATTTAAAAAATCATTAACTGATATGTTAGATGAAATGGAATCGAATATTAAATTAAATTGCGAAAATCTATTTTATATTGATAGCACAGGACTAGGAGTTATTATTGGTCTTTTAAATCGTGTAAAATCCAATAATTATAATATTTCAATAACAAACGCACAAGCAAATATTGA
>JABXKX010000444.1 GCA_013619035.1 Peptostreptococcaceae bacterium | reverse complement strand
ATGCTATATATGGTGTTAAATGGAAAACGCATTAAAACTGCAAGGTCTGTAATTGTAAAGTTATATGAAAGCAAAAAAATGCAAAACATGATTACTGAGGAGGGTAAAATGGAAATTGAAAATAATATACTGAAATCTCACTTACAGAATGTGTATTGGATAGGTGGAACTGCATGTGGTGGAAAAACAACAGCATCAAAGACAATTGCAGAAAAATATAATTATTATCATTACGATGCAGATACTAAGTTTGAAGAATACAGAAAATTGGCTAATGATAAAGACCAACCAGCCTTAAGTAGAGAGTTTTCAAGTTTAAAAGATTATTTTGATAGACCCATAGATGAGTATATTGACTATTTGGAAAGTATGAATAGAGAAGCTTTTGAAATGATGATAATTGACTTAGTTAAATTATCAATTGATAACAAAGTTGTAGTTGAAGGTCATTATCCACCAGAACTAATGCTTGGATTAGCAGAAAAAAATAAAATTGCGTTCTTATATGCTGAAGAAGATATTATAAGAAGAGACTACTTCGATAGAGAAGATAAAAAGAGCATGTTAAAGTCCATAAGAGAAGCTTCGCACTCTGAAGACCTTGTTAATCATGTTCTAGATGTTGTTATAAAAAATGCCGAGTACCAGGTAAAAGTTGGTAAGAAATGCAAATTTAAATTTATTCAAAGAGATTCAAACAGTACAATAGAAAACACATTAATAATTTTAGAAGCTCATTTTAAATTAAGAAAATAAGCAATCGTATAACACTACATCTGGCGCAAGGATTCGTAACAGGATTTAACACGTTGATATTAAATGTATAAGCATGACTTTAAAATTATAAATCAGGTTAACACAGAGATTAAGTTTTATATAGTAGACATAATGACATATTTTAAACAGCAGGAGGGCTTTTAATGAAACATAAGTTAATTATAGTAGATGGACCGTGTACGGTAGGAAAGTCTTCGATTTCGAAGCTCGTCTTTGAACAGATTAATCGTCAAGAAGAGATTTGTTGGTTACATGAGGAGTGTGATGAACATCCTATCAGAGACGGTGAATTTAGCGCTGGAGACTTTCAAACAGTAGAGGGGATGGAACTTAATCGTGATGATATGTTTAAGCGTTGGGAAGCGTTTAGAGATGATATTTTAAGTAGGGATAAGGTTTGTATCACTGAAGGATGTCTTATTCATTCGATTGATCGCTACTTGATAGAGAGTATTTGGACTGAAGAGCAAATAAAAGAGTATTTCTCTCAGGTTGTAGAGATTCTAAAGCCAGTCAATCCGCTAATGGTCTTCCTTAATAGACCAGACATGAAATCAAGTTATGAAAAGGCGTTTAAAGCACGTGGAGATTGGTGGCGAGAAATCATCATGAAAGAACCTGAGCCAGTTGGCTATTTTGCGAAGCATGAATATACTGGTGATGAGAGTATGTTTGGTTTGCTTCAATACGAGCAAGATCTTATGGCATCTGTATTTGAGACTTTTACTTGTGATAAGATTAAGGTCGATACAACAGACGAGCACTGGAATGAGTTTACAACTTCAATTGTAGAAAAGGCAGGTTATTCTTTTGAAGAAATCTCTTTTGAATGTCCTCCAGTGGAACTTTACTGTGGAGAGTATCGCGCAGAAGGAATAGACGGAAGTTGGAAGATTAACTTCGATGAAGAAAAAGGTCTGATCTACTCAACGTTATTCTGGTCGTATATGCCAATGAAGTACATTGGTGATAACTGTTTTGAGATGATTTCCTTCCCAGTAACTATGAAATTTTCACATTCAGAAGGAGAGACTTCGTTTGTGGTTAGTGGTAACTATGGCTGGGACTTAAACGATAAGTTATTTACAAAAGAGTAATATATACTTTGATGGAATGTGAGAAGTGAGGGGTACAATGCTGAAATTAGTTAAGCCTAGCAATCAATATAAAGAAAGCTATTTAAAGAGTTTTCGTGAATCATCACAAGTCGGTGTATATGACTTATACACTTTAGAGGATGCAGAAAAAAACTTTGAAGAAATATTAAGAAGAATGGAATTATTTGAAACAGAAAAGTGCATAGAGTTAGTTGGAGATTCTGTTCCATGTACAGTTTTATGGTTAGTAGATGGAGATGAATTTATTGGAAGAATCTCTATTCGCCATAGACTAAACGACTGGTACGGGAAGTACGGAGGACAAATTGGTTATGCTATATCACCATTCTATAGAGGTAAAGGATATGGTACACTTATTCTTAAATCAGGTTTACAATCTGAAGTAATCAAAAAATTAGACATTGATCAAATACTTATAACATGTGATGAAAATAATATAGCTTCATTAAAGATAATAGAAAAGAATAACGGTATATTCGAGGGTAAGATTTATCAAGAAGAAGCCGATGTAACCAAGTTGAGATATTGGATTAACATAAGTGATCAAGATAAAACAGAATGATAAATAGGGCTTTTGCATAGGTAAATATCACTAAATTTAGTGTGCTTAAAAGTATAAATTGAGAGGATGGATATTTACTAATTTATCTTAGACTATTTTTTGAATTAAGGTATAATAGTATTTAGACAATTTATTTAGGCGGAGGAACAATGTTATGAACGCGTTATCGAAAATAGGAGATCTGTCCAAACAACTCAATATTTCAACTAGAACTTTAAGATATTATGAAGAAATAGGGTTAATACAAAGTACAAAAAAAGGCGATAGTAAATATAGACACTATGACAGTCATGCGATTTCTAGAATTAATCAGATTTTACTGTTAAGAAGGCTATCGTTTTCTATTAAGGAAATTCAAGAATTCTACTCATTGAAAGATTCAAAGGATATACTGCCGATACTGAGTAATAAACTGACTTCATTAAAATCTGAGTTAAAGGAACAAAGAGATTTGACTCATGTTATTGAAAAATTAATCAAAGTTCTAGAATTAAGTGTTGGAAAAAATGAATCTAGTTTAATAACACTTGAAAATATGTGTGCTTGTGAAAGAGAAGTACTTGACAATGAAACTGAGCAACTAGTTAATGTGGAAGGTATTGAGAACAAGAAAATCTTAGGTGATATTAGGATTATAAAATTACGACCAATGCGAGTAGCTTACTATTGCGCAGTAAGTGATCAACCTGAAAATGATGCGTGGGATGTAATGATTAAATGGGTTAAAGCTAAAAAACTAGAGAACTTGTTTACAACAAGATACTTAGGTTTCAATAATCCAGATCCTATACATAGTAGTAATGTTTATGGCTATGAAGTATGGACTACGGTTACTGAAGATGTAAAGGGCAATGATCTTATAGGTATAAAAATGTTTGAAGGTGGATTGTATGCAGTAGCCAATACTAATATGTACGATATAGTTCAGTCTTGGCAGCAATTATACAATCAAATAAAAAATAGCGACGAGTATGAAATGAGTAACCATAGATGGCTTGAGGAAAATATAATTTTAACTGAATCATCTTGGGGAAGTAATATGCAAGTGGATCTTTATTGTCCAATTAAACTGTTATAGAAAAAAATAACCAGTTTTAATA
>JABXKX010000085.1 GCA_013619035.1 Peptostreptococcaceae bacterium | reverse complement strand
ATCTTCACCTTCTCGATAAGCTTTTCTTGAATGATTTCTTTCTAAAGATGCAAAAAACTCTGATGCTTCACGATACTTTCTATATTCAATTAATCGTGAAACCAATTCTTTTCTTGGATCTGAGTCAAACATTTCAGAATTTATATCATCAAATTCACTTGATGGTAATAACATCTTAGACTTGATTTCTAATAACGTTGCAGCCATGACAATAAATTCAGAAGCTAGATCCATATCGATTGCTTGCATTTGATTTAAGTAGTCAATGTATTGTTTTGTAATTTCATGAATAGGAATATCATAGATATCCACTTCATTTTTTTCTATTAAATGAAAGAGAAGATCAAAAGGACCTTCAAACACTTCTAAGTTTATTTGATATGCCATGTACACTCCTATTAATTATTCGCTTCTTTTATTATACATGTTTATATAAGAAATATCTACTCATGGTATGAATAAAGAAAAAAATGAGTAGTCGAAAGACTACTCATCTATTTAATATTTTAATACACCATCTTTTGTTACTTTAGCTTTAATCAACTGACGCTTTTCAACTGCAACATCTGCATACGTCATTGCTTTTAAAACAGTTGCAATTGCTTCATCTGCTTTATCTGCTTTATTAGTCATAAGTGTACCAATGACTTCACCAGCATTAATATAATCACCAATCTTTTTGTTGAAGTAAATACCAGCACCCATATCAATAGCATCTGAAATAGTTTCTCTACCAGCGCCAAGAATCATAGCAGCAATTCCGATATCATCCGATTGAATATCTTTTATATATCCCGATTGATCAGCAACAATATCTTTTATAATACTTGCTGATGGTAAAGTCTCAGGATTGGTAATATTCGTTTCATTACCACCTTGTGCACCAACAAATTCAATTAATTTTTCAAGTGCTTTACCATTTGATAGGTTTTCTAATACCATCGTTTCAGCTGCTTCGTATGATGGAGCTCCACCACCTAAATGTACCATAGTTGATGCAAATGTTACACATAATTCTCTTAAGTCAGCTGGACCTTCATTTTTAAGAATATCAATGGCTTCTTTAACTTCAATGGCATTACCAATAGCATAACCTAAAGGTTGTTCCATATCCGTAATAATAGCAACTGTTTCTCTACCCATATCCGTACCAATGTTTACCATTTCTGTGGCAAGTTCTATAGCACCATCTAACTCTTTAACAAAAGCGCCACTGCCTACTTTTACATCTAAAACGATTTTATCAGATCCAGCAGCCAGTTTCTTACTCATAATACTTGCTGCAATTAATCCAATATTATCAACTGTTGCAGTAACATCTCTTAAAGAATATAATTTTTTGTCAGCAGGTGCAATATTTTTAGTCTGGCCAATTACTGAAACTTTATTCTTGTTCACTTGATTTACAAATTCGTCAATCGTTAGATTAATGTTAAATCCTTCGATTGCTTCTAGTTTATCTAACGTACCACCAGTATGTCCAAGCCCACGACCTGACATCTTAGCAACCGGTACACCACAAGAAGATACAAGTGGTGCTAAGATTAATGTAGTTGTATCACCAACGCCACCGGAACTGTGTTTATCTACTTTTATACCTTCAATTTCACTTAAGTCAATTACATCACCTGAATGCATGATTTTATGAGTCAGTGCCACTGTTTCTTGTCTAGAAAGACCTTGGAAATATATAGCCATTAATAATGCTGATACCTGATATTCAGGAATTTCGTCATTGATATAGCCATTAATAAAGAAATCAAATTCCTCATCAGTAATAACTTCCCCATGCTTTTTCTTAGCGATTATGTCGTACATTCTCATGATTAGCCTTCTTTCTTCATTAAGCTATAGAAACTTTCACCATTCTTTGGTGATTCTACGTCTAAAATTTCTGCAATTGTTGCTGCAATATCAGCAAACGTCTTTCTAGTACCAATATTCGTATTTTCTTTAATTCCTTTACCGTATACTAACATAGGAATATATTCTCTTGTATGATCACTACCTTTATAACTTGGATCATTACCATGATCTGCTGTTAAAATTAAAATGTCATTTTCTTTCATAGCACCTAATATTTCAGGCATTCTTTGATCATACTCTTCAAGAGCATCTCTATAACCTTCAATGTTTCGTCTATGTCCATACATTGCATCAAAATCAACTAAGTTAGTGAAGATCAGACCGTCATTTTCTTTTTTCATATATTCTAAAGTCTTATCAACGCCATCCATGTTCGACTTAGTATGAACAGATTCAGTAATACCTTCTCCATCAAAAATATCAACGATTTTACCAACCGCAATAACATCTTTTCCAGCGTCTTTCAAAGTATCCAACACTGTTTTTTCAAAAGGTTTTAGTGAATAATCATGTCTGTTTGAAGTTCTTGAGAAACTACCAGGTTGACCGATAAATGGTCTTGCAATAACTCTAGCAACTTGATGTTCACCCATTAACATTTCTCTAGCAATTTCACAATAGTTGTATAAATCTTCAACTGGAACAACTTCTTCGTGAGCAGCAATTTGGAATACACTATCAGCAGATGTGTAAACAATTAAATCACCTGTTTCCATATGGTGTTTCCCGAATTCATCTAATACAACAGTCCCAGAAGCTGGTAAATTACAAACAACTTTTCTACCAGTTTTTTCTTCAAAAGGTTTGATAATTTCTTCGGGGAAGCCATTTGGATAAGTATTGAAAGGCTCTGAAATATTAAGTCCAGCAATTTCCCAGTGTCCCATCGTTGTATCTTTACCATTTGAAACTTCCATTGAACGACCAAATGCACCAATAGCATTATCTACAGTTGGTACAGCAGAAATACCTTCTAAGTTTCCAATACCCATTGATATTAGATGAGGAATCTCAAATCTTTCAACATTCTTTGCGATATTATTAAGTGTATTTACACCAATATCACCATATTTTTCTGAATCTGGCAAAGCGCCAACGCCTAAACTGTCTAATATAATTAAAATAACTCTATTTTTCATATAAAGTCCTCCTTCTTTTGTTAACATACCCAATCTATTTAAAAATAATAAATCTCTTAGTATATTATACAACGCATAATACAATAAGAGAAAAATATACATGGAATAATCTATTTCTTTGTAAAAAATTCACAACTAATTGCGGGTTCTTCTTCTATTTAAGTCCAAATACACTTGAACAGATGCCACACTGGAATTGCCAAGGGTTTGTCTAAGGACATCTTTTTCAATACCATTTTGAATCATATGAGTTGCAAATGAATGTCTAAAAGTTGATGTAGAGATATTCTTCTTTATCCCTGCTTGTTCAGTATATTTTTTAACTAACTTCCAAAATCCTTGCCTCGATATTTGATGACCATTATAACTTAAGAACAAATAATCACATTCCGATGTATCTAAAATAAGACGTGCCTCTTTGATATAAGATTCAACAGCATTTAAGGCAATTGATCCCAAAGGCAAAATACGTGTTTGTTGTTTTGAATGACATTTGATTACTTTTAACTTAAGATTTACATCTTCTAATTTTAAATTAATCAGTTCATTTACTTTCAATCCTGATG
>JABXKX010000594.1 GCA_013619035.1 Peptostreptococcaceae bacterium | reverse complement strand
CTATAAATCGTATAATTCTTATGATTGTCACTAGTGCAATTTTGCTTCAGGGTGCTATTTGGTTGGCAGATAGTATTTACTTATTTAGCTCGGATATTGAGGATGTACATCGAATTCAAACCGACTTCATTAAAGGTGAATTGAAAGAACGTGTGGCATCGGTAATTGACTATTCTGATTATCGAAGTCAGGAAACTGAATCAGTTCTCAGGGAAGAACTTCTTAGCAGAACTTATGAAGCTTATGCATTGATGAGCAGTATTTATGAAAACAATAAGGACACAAAATCAAAAGAAGAGATTACAGCGATCATCAAAGATGCACTGAGAGAAATAAGGTTTAATGATGGCCGTGGGTATTTCTTTGTGGATACTTTAGAAGGTGATGTCATCCTATATCCTGTATACCCTGACGATGAAGGCCAAAATTTGATTGATTTACAAGATGAAAATGGCAACTATGTGATTAAGGAAGAAATTGAATTGGTTCAGTCACAGGGAGAAGGCTACATAGAAGGCTACTGGAAAAATCCTAATGCTGGAGATGACAATACATATAAGAAAATCACGTTTGTAAAAGCATTTGAACCGTATGGTTGGTATCTAGGCTGTGGTGATTATTTAGATGAGATAACCAAAGAAATTCAAAAAGAAGTAATAGATTATGTCGACAGTATTCAGTATGGAGAAGAGGGTGTTCAATATGTATTTCTCCATGACTATAATGGTGTTGAATTAGCTAATGGGGTATATCCGGAAATGGTTGGTGTCGACAATTGTGACTTAGAAGATATAAATGGGTCAAAAGTATACCAAGAGCAAATTAACATATGTATCGAAGAAAACGGAGGGTATTTGACTCATTATTGGCCATCTTTAGAAGGGCATAGCCAATATAAGAAACTCACCTATGTTGCTCCTCTGCCTAAATGGGAGTGGATTATTGGGACTGGAGTGGATGTTTCAGAACTAGATGAATTGATAATGAAAAAGGAAGCGCAGCTGAGAAACTTCATATGGCTAAGAGTCTTGGTTATACTTTTAGTCTTAGCTTTACTCATTGCAATATCCATGATTTATATAAAAAGATTTATGTCAAAAGTAAAGAAAAATTTCAGTGTTTTCAGAGACTATATGATCTCAGCTAAGATGAAATTAGTTCCTATTGATGTTGATTCCTTAGACTATGTTGATTTCTCAGAACTTGCAGAGGTGACAAATTCCATGACTGAACGCATTAATCAGCTATTGCATTTTGATGAACTGACAGGGATTTATAACAGAAGATATATTATGGAAATATTCAAAAATGTCATTACGGATTTGCCTAATGAAATAGGTATCATACTTATGGATATTGATTATTTTAAAAGAGTTAATGATAATTTTGGTCATGAAATCGGTGACAAAACACTTGTGATTATTGCCAGTTTAATAGAAAATAATATCCCGGTTAGAGGATCTGTAGGTAGGTTTGGTGGTGAAGAATTTATTGTTGTCATTCCTGAAGTATCATTAGAAGAAGCGATAGAAGTGGCTGAAACAATCCGTAAGAGTATTGATGCTTACTATATAGATGACATAGATGGTCATGTCACTATCAGTGGTGGCGTGGCTCACTCAAGTCGTTGGAAGAAAGAGGAATTGTTCAAACAAGCAGATGACAAGCTTTATTTGGCGAAAGAATTAGGTCGAAATAGAACGGAGTTTTGATTTGTTATTTTGAATTACGTAGTGATTTTCATACTAGATACTCAAGTAGATGAATAGAGGAAATAAAAAAGACTGATCAATGATCAGTCTTTTTCAAAATAAATAGAAGTAGTGTAGCGATTAACTTATACTAATCTATCTAGAAAACTCCTCATCAACATGCACAATGATGTTAGATAATGAGTTGACATAGCTTCCAAATTCGTTATCATACCAACCGAAAATTTTGGCATGTGTAACAGGTAATTGAATTTCACCAGCAGCTCCCATTTCGTAAACGAAGTTGCTTGGTAATGTTAAAAATCCAGTTTTTGTTGCTGTTTCAGAACCTTCAATAACAGCAGATGCCTTGAAACCTCTCAAATCAGAAGAAACATTTTGCTCCTCTGAGAATACAAGATAATTTTTCTGACCATTCATGGCAGCTTTCTTGTAAATTTCATTGATGTATTCTTTTGTCAGTTTTGGCTCACCAGATGCTTCTAATTTAGATCTGAATGTCAGGTTAAGTGATACCAGAGAAACTGTGTTAGTCGGTATTCTTACTGAATCTGCCATGAAACCAATGGATTTAATTTCTGGTAAAATGAATTCTAATGCTTTTGCAGCACCTGTTGATGTCAAAATAATGTTATTCAGTGCAGAACGGTTTTTTCTAAGATCCTTAGCACCTTGATCAGGCAGCGCATCTAATAGGTTCTGGTTGTTTGTTGCTGCATGTATTGTTGACATAGAAGCCGTAAGGATTCTTGATGTTTCAATATTATCGAGTAATGGCTTCATCATATGCGAAAGAGCTGTAGTCGTACAGCTAGCAGCTGAAATGATATGATGTTTATCATTGTCATAGTTTTCATGGTTGATACCATAGACTAACATCGTTGTATCTTCTGGTAGTTCAAGTTCCTTGCCTTTAATCTTGAAAGGTGCTGATATCACAACTTTCTTAGCGGTCTCAAGATGACCTCTGACACTCCCTCTACCCGTATCTTTATCCATTGTAGGATCAAGAAATACACCTGTACAATCGACTACAACATCTACATTGTATTCAGCCCAGTTGATATTCTTTGGGTTTCTTTCTTGTGTCAGGAAAGTGATGTGCTTTCCATCGATTTCAAATTCAAATTTATCTTCATCTAGTATTTTTACATTCAATGATTTTCCACTGTAACCATACATGAAACGATCTAAACTACCGTAAGTTGAGTCTGTAAGAATAAAATTGAGTAGATCATTTACTGATGTACCTGCTGTTCTTCCTAAACTGATAACAAAACCATCAAAATGCTTTATGATCAGTTGATTCCAAAGAACAAGTTTACCTATTCTTCCTAGACCATTAATACCTAAATACTTTTTCATCTTTCCTCCTTGGTGGGCAAATAACGTCCCGCTTTTAAACACAAGCTCATTCTACAATACTCTGGGACAAAAGTGAACCCTATTATTATAAATAAAATGTAATATTTTCACAAACCGTTAGGTTTCCAGTAGTACCAATAGGGGCAATTCGGTCCCAGTATAAAAAAGTTTTTGAATTGTCTAGTTTTTTGAAAAAATTTTCATATTTCCCTGTTAAAATTAGTAGTTTTCAAAATTGTTTCGTTATAATTCATCCTCATAAAAGAACATGAGGTTCTTTAAACTGGACGTAATAGGATTAAAAAAACCATCAAAACAGTATCCTGATTTGAATGGTCTAGATTAGAAAATATGAGATGACTTTTCAAAAAAATGAAATCTTTGAAGTTAGGAGAGTAAAAACCATACAATGTTTTGTGCTTTTAGGAAGCATTGTTATAAAGTCAAATAATACCACATTATGGATACGGATTCTATGGATACACGGGCACTTCTATC
>JABXKX010000338.1 GCA_013619035.1 Peptostreptococcaceae bacterium | reverse complement strand
AATAATAGATGAAGCAATATCACTTAGTGGATAAGCAAGCCATATCCCCGTAAGTCCTAATCCGAAAATATTTGGTAGTATTAATAATAATGGAATCAGTAAAATAACTTGTCTTAGTAAAGATAAAACCAATGCAGGTTTTGATTTCCCTATTGCTTGATATACAGAAGAACTCACTATTTGGATTGCGATGACTGGCACACCAAATAAGAACATTTTTATACCCGGTACACCGATTGCAAAAACATCCTGATTGCCTTCAAACGGCAGGAAGATACTTAAGATAGCACTTGGGAATAATTGAACAGCAGCCCAGGAAATAACCAACATAACTGTCATAGCAGTGATAGAACTGATGATTGCTTTTTTAACTCTATCATATTTTTCTGCACCATAGTTGAAGCCAACGATGGGTTGCATACCTTGAACGACACCAAATAAAGGCATGAATAAGAACATTGTCACTTTATTGATTAATCCATAAGCCGATAATGCGACATCTCCTCCAAAATGAACCAGAGATGTATTTATGATAACAGCCATGACACTACCAGCAACTTGTCTTGCAAATGAAGGCATTCCAATAGTTACAATTTCTATGATATAATCCATTCTTAATTTAAAGTGATGCTTTACTAATTTGTATGTACTCTTACCACTTAAGAAATATGAAACGATGTAAATGAAAGATACTGCCTGAGATATGACGGTTGCATAAGCTGCGCCTTTGATACCCATATCAAGTACATAGATGAAAAGTGGATCAAGAACAATATTTAGAGCAGTACCGATAACCATGGTTATCATCGCCACTTTTGCATTACCTTCTGCACGCACTAAACTGTTTGTTGATGCAGTGAAAGTCACAAAGATGTTACCAACAAAAATGATGCCCATATAAGCTTTTGCATATTCTAGAACAATTCCCGATGCGGCAAAAAGTTTTAAAATAGGGTCTATAAATATTAATCCCAATATACAGGTAGAAACACCTATAAATGCAGCTAATACAATTGAAATACCAGCAGTATGGTTTGCTTTTTCTAAATCCTTAGAACCTAAACTTCTAGAGATTACCGAAGCAGCGCCTATACCGATTAATTGTGCCAAAGCCATGATAATCATCTGTATTGGAAAGGCTACAGTTAAACCTGCGATTGCATATTTACCAATCACTCGACCAACAAAAAAGGTGTCGACTAGATTATAAAGTGCATTTACCATCATTCCAACGATTGCAGGCGTTGCAAGTTTTAGTAATAACTTGTTTATTGGCTCGTTTCCGAGCATTTGATTTTGTTTGTTCATATTATGTCTCCTCATTAACTTTGTCAATTGCGATTTTACCCATATCCATCATAGCTTTTCTTATGATCTGGTGGTGTTCTTCTGAAATGCCTTCTAGAAGTGTTGCTTCCCACTCGTCTGAAATTTCAAAGAATTTCGTTTTATAACCTTCAGCTTTTTCTGTAACAAAAAGCTTAAATGCACGTTTATCATTCTCATCAACTTCTCGTGTGATGTAACCATTTTCTATAAGTTTTTTGACTGCACGTGCTGTAGTACCTTTATCAATACCTAACTTCTTTGACAACTCTTCTTGAGAGATACCGTTATGATGATATAGGGTTAATAGATACTGATGTTGACCGCGACCTATTTTTAAGTCTTCCATTTGATGATTGATGTGTTTATGTGTATTTCTTAAAATAATTGATAACCATTTAAAAATACTTTCATCGGTGTTCATATTTATCACTCCTTAAATTAGTTGTCAATGCAACCATTAGCAATAAAACTAGTATAACCTAATATGGTTGTCAATGCAACTATATATTTTGTGTAACGAAATATATTTTGTTTTAATAATTTTTTTGACATTTGAACGTAGGCATAAAGAGTTTAATAAAATATAAAAAAGATATTGACGTGGGCATAAAAAAACTGTAGAATCATGCCTAACGATACAAAAGAGAGGACAAGTATTATGAAGGGTAAAGACATGAATAAATTACAAATGAATAGCGCTGAACATCAAATGATGTCATTTGTATATGTTGTGTTTAACTGGGGTTTCTATTATTGGAACGCTAGATTCTTTATGTACAATAAAATACTTAGGACTTCATAAATTTATTAGTGTCGGTTAATTTTAATTATTTAAGGAGTTTCCAAATGGAGGCTCCTTTTTGTTATGTTAGGAGAGATTATGGAAAATCAATTAGAAAAAAAATATGGTCTAATTACTGCTATTGCAATGGTAGTAGGGGTCGTTATTGGATCGGGTGTCTTCTTTAAAGCAGATGATGTTTTAAAACTTACAGATGGTAATATCATCATAGCTTTACTCGCATGGGCAATTGGTGCATTCTCGATGATATTTGGAGCATTGTGTTTTGCTGAATTTGCACAAAGAATAGAAAAATCAAATGGTATAGTGGATTACTCAGAAGCAGCATACGGTAAACGTGTGGGGTATTTGTTTGGTTGGTTTAAAGGTATATTATATTTTCCAACATTAACTGCAATACTGGCGTGGGTTGCCTCTTTATATACCATGATATTGTTAGGTAGTACGAACCCTAGTAATGGTGTGATGACATGGGTATTGGCTGTATTTTATTTGTTTATGACTTATACAGTGAATTATTATGCACCAATTTTAGCGGGTAAATTACAAGTTGGTTCAACCATTATTAAACTTATTCCATTAACTCTCATTGGTGTAGTTGGTATTATTTTTGGAATAAATAATGGTGTAACAGTTGCGAATTACCAAGGTGCATTAAGTTCGATTGGCAGTACAGGAGGTACACTAGCATCTGCGGTTGTTGCGACTGCATTTGCTTATGAAGGGTGGATTGTTGCTGTAACAATTAATGGTGAAATTAAAGATTCTAAAAAGAATCTTCCATTAGCACTAACTATTGGTGCAACTATTATATTTGTGGTTTATGTTTTGTATTTCTTAGGCATAGCAGGCGTATTACCAACAGCAGATATAGTTATACAAGGTGATAATGCTGTAGCTGAGGCATCTACAATGTTATTTGGAGCAGTAGCTTCAACGGTATTAACGTTATTTGTTATTATTTCATGCCTAGGTACTTTAAATGGTTTAGTATTATCAACCATACGTGTACCATTTTCTCTAGCAATACGAGGACATGGACCATTTCCTAAACTGATGCAAAAGGTCGATCGTAAAACAAAAATGCCTATTAACTCAATGCGATTTGCAGTTCTTTTATCATCGTTGTACTTAATACTATGGTACTGCAGTATCAATGAAGTCTTTGGAAGATTTATAGGTTTAGATGAAATACCAATTGTAATGATGTATGGATTATATATCTTATTATACATTTGGTATATGAGAACCTTTAAAGATCTTGGATTTATCAAACGATTTATTGTGCCTTCTTGTGCTATATTCGGTGCATTGATCATCCTTTATGGTGGTATTAGCAATCCAAGTATTGGCTTGTATTTATTAATATCTGTATCCATATTACTATTAGGATTAGTTTTTTATCGAAAAGATGCTCATATTAACGTTAATGAGTTAATATGAGC
>JABXKX010000342.1 GCA_013619035.1 Peptostreptococcaceae bacterium | reverse complement strand
TGGGAGTATACATTTTATTAAACCGGGAATTGGTGAAACAACACGTGTGCTTTTGAGAAGAATGCCATGGAAGATTTTAATTAGTGAAGATGCCAAGAACATTGAACATGTTTTACATTTAGCGAAAGAGAAAAATGTAACCGTTGAAACGTATCCCCTTAAGTCATACTATTGTTGTGGGATTATTAAATCATTAAAAGGGGAATAAATGAATATATTTGCAAGTGATTTAGATCAAACACTCATTTACTCGAAAAAGTGGATTATAGATAATGAAGAGGTTTTATGTGTTGAGATGATTCGTGGTCAAGAAGGGTCTTTTATATCCAAAGCTGCTTTAGATGAGCTTATAGATATTTCAGGGAAAGATTTTTTTATACCCGTGACAACGCGTACAGAAGAACAGTATAGAAGAATCAATTTTAATGATGTCTCAATTAAATATGCAATCGTCGCAAATGGTGCAAAGATTCTAATTGATGGCGTAATAGATCAGAATTGGGCACAGATTGTAAAAGAGGCATTTAAATGTATTTTATCTGTTGAGAGTGTTTATCAAGAATTGTGTAACCTAAAGATTGAAAACGGTCTAGAAAAGATAAAAATAGCAGACGATGTATTTGTTTATATAATTGTTGATGAGTTGACTTTTGATAAAGGTCACCTTGAAAATTATAGAGATCGATTTGAAGGATGGCAAATGTATGATCAAGGTAGGAAAATCTATTTTGTGCCTAATATTATACAAAAGGGACTTGCTTTGGCCTATTTAATTAACCAGTTAAAGCCTCAAAAAGTAGTCTGTTCAGGTGACTCATTACTTGACATGAGTTTGATTGAAGTATCAGATATATTTATATCACCGGTACATTCGAAACTTAATAGTGATATAGTGCTTGTTAATAAAGGGATTATTAATGGGTATGGTATTACAAAGGCAGCTTATGCCTATCTTTCTGAAAAATAGTGTCATTATCTAGTTAGTGCTATCTTTTGTTATGTGAATGTAGTCTATATTGTTGTACCTTCTCTTAGAGTTTGTGAGTATATATAGGTGTATGGAGCTGTTTCACTATTAGATGGCGAAACGGTATCTTTAGTCTTACCTAAAGCTAAAACAATACAGAACAATCTATTGAAGACAATGTATGATTTAGATATAATATATCTAAGGTAATATTTATTCTTGGAGCAGTAGTTGGATTAACATTTATGTTTTCTGTGTTCCTTAGTTTTAAATATTATTACAAGCGTACCACTTGTCTTAATACTAACTTTAGGATCAACTCTTTTTATTGCGGTTATTGTGATTGTATAGCATTATGTTTGGACAAAATCAATTACCAAAACCAGAACGTACCATTGAGGGTGATTTTATTGATAAAGAAGATGATTGTTATTGGAAGTTAGGAATGATTTATTTCAATAAGAATGATCTTTCTGTATTGGTCAGTAAACCATGCTAGGTGGCAAGCTTGGGTATTCTATATCCTTATTATAACCTTTATAGTTGTGGTGTCGATCGTCTCATAACTCTCTGAAAACATGTTATAAGAATATATACCTTAGAACAATAGGAACGTACAAATTATTAGCATTACATGTCTTGGAGGTTAAGATGAAGAAATATATAGTACTATTAATAAGTGTTTTACTCGTATTCAGTGTTGGATGCAGTAACGATACGGTTAATGAAGCAAACGATGTAAACGAAACAAATGTTATTGAAGACAACAATGTTGCTGTTGAAGAAGATGTTGTAGAAGAGAGTAGAAGTATTCAAGAAATCGCTGAAGCTTTTAATACTGACTTAGCTGATATGAATATTGAAAACCTTTTGAACAACTATGATTATTCTGTTGAGATGAAAGAGTTTATGACTGAAAATGTTTTAAATGATACATTTAATCAAATGAATTTAGGTGAAATAGTAGAACAAAAAGAGACCACTCAAGAAAATAGTAATGAGTTTATTATTATAGGAACACCAACCATTTTTGAAAACAATCAATTAACAGTTAATGTGGTATTTAATTCATCTAAAGAGATTGCTGGATTTAATTATGGTGTATTTGAAACTGATGAACCTGCGGTTAGTGAACTGAGTATAGAAGAATTAACACTTGCACATCTTCAAGCTTTTAATGATGGAGATTACGCTGCTTTAATGGACTATGTTTATTCTGAAGATATGTTAGCAATTGTTAGTGAAGAAATGTATAAAGCAACCAAAGAGGGCATGAATACTGGTAAAGCTTTAGAAGTCAAAGAGCCTTTTAGTTATGAAGTACAAGGATATGTTATTGTAAGTGTACCAGTTATTTATGAGAATATAAAATATAACTACAATCTAGTTTTTGACAACAAAAAAATAATTGCAGGATCTAATATTGGTGATTATGAAGAACGTATTTCAGTAAATATGCCGGACTCTATTGAAGAGGTAACATTGGTTTCAAATGTTAATGACATGGCATTAGACGGTATACTAACTACGCCAAAAGAGGGGACTGATTTCCCTTGTGTTATTCTTGTTCATGGATCAGGTGCAAGTGATAAAGATGAAACAGTACTTAATAATAAACCTTTTAGAGATATTGCATGGGGGTTAGCTGAAAGAGGTATTGCAAGTTACAGGTATGATAAAAGCAATTATTCTTATCCGGAGAAGTTTATAAATAATCCTGATGCGACGTTATATGATGAAACTATAAATGATGTCGCTGAGATATTTAAACTAATTGATGAGTTAGAGAACATTAATTCTGTTTATATTCTAGGTCATAGTTTAGGTGGTTATTCGATTCCTCTTATTGCTGAGCAAATCGATGCTGAAGGGTATATCATTATGGCTGGTAACACAAGACCTATTGAAGTTTTAATTGATGAACAGATCAAATATTTGGCGAATTTAGATGGTGTTGTATCTGAGGATGAGAAATCATTCATTGATAGCATGACTGAGTCGATCAATAAAATTAAAGATTTAGAATCATTAGATGATACTGAAAGAGTTCTTGGAGCGACAAAAGCTTACTGGTCATTCTTAAGTACTTATGATCCTATCGTACATGCAGAAAAAATGCAGTCTGATGTTTTGGTTTTACAGGGTGAAAGAGACTATCAAGTAACTTTTTCTGATTATCAAAGATGGTTAGATGCTTTTGGAACAAATGATCAGTGGACATTCAAAGTATATGAAAAATTAAATCATTTGATGATGTCAGGTGAAGGAGAACCTTCAAATGCAGACTACTCAAAAACTGGTTTTGTTGATGAACAAGTGATTGAAGATATCAGCAAGTGGATTTATGACAAAAAATAATATGATGTAAAATGATAAAAGTTAGTAGATGTAATAGTCTACTAACTTTTTTTGAGCATAAATCGTATGTTTTTGAGTAGGTGTTGTTAAATCACACTTAACATTGTGATTATTGGAGTCTTCTAGTATACTATAGTAGTTAAAGGAGACTTGATATGCATAGATTATTTAAAACTTATATGAATACAATTGCAATTTTGGGTTCGGTGATATGTCTTTTTTTTGCCTTCCAAATGACGCAAATTAAACTTGA
>JABXKX010000296.1 GCA_013619035.1 Peptostreptococcaceae bacterium | reverse complement strand
CAAATGACACATCACTTTCGGGAATTGTTAAAAAATATAAGTAAAAATTAGATGGAGCTTAGCTCCATCTTTTGAAATTTTTAATACGCTTATTTGATAAAGTGCGATTACAAAGTTAGTAGGCTGGAGGATGAAACATTGAGACATTTTGATTACATCGATAAAGAAATATTAGAACAAATATTTTATAAGTTACCAAACATGGTATCCAATAATTGTGATGCCGACATATTAGAGTATGCATTAGGTGCAACTTTATATATGCCAGCTACTAGGGAAAACATCGATAAGATTATTTTAGAGAAAAAGTTTCCTGAGCTGTCGAGTTTAGTAATTTGTTTAGAAGATGCAATCGGTGATCAAGAAATCGAAACAGCGGAAGCAAATCTTATAGAAGCGCTAGAAAAGATAAACAATTCTATAGAACGAAATGAATTCGATAAAAATGCTTTGCCTCTACTTTTTATTAGAACGCGCAATGCAGAACATTTGTTATCTTTAATTGAAAAAGTGACTAAGTATAGTCAGTGGATTACAGGCTTTGTATTTCCAAAATTTGATGAGACAAATGGTGAAGCTTATTTAAAAAACTTGGATTATGTGAATAATAAGTACAACACAAGATTCTTATGTATGCCAATTTTAGAATCGAAGAGTATTATTTTTAAAGAAACACGTTTAGAAGTGCTGTTGTACCTATCAAAACTTTTTGTCGAACATAGAGAAAAAATCATTAATCTTAGAGTTGGAGCAACTGATTTTTCATCTTACTTTGGTCTTAGAAGAAATCGTGATTTTACTGTATATGATATTCATGTTATTAGGGATTGTATCACTGATATCATCAATGTCTTTGCAAGAAATGGTGAAAGTTTTACTATTTCGGGATCAGTATGGGAGTATTTTGATAATAGTGAACGTATATTAAAACCACGGCTTAGATCAACTCTTTTCGAAGAACATTTAGGCGTAGAAGGTCGTGTTGTTAGAGGTGAATTGCTTAAAAAGAATTTGGATGGTTTTATAAGAGAGATTTTATTAGATAAAGAAAATGGCATGATTGGTAAAACAGTGATTCATCCAAGTCATATTAGCATTGTTAATTCTCTTTATGTTGTGAGAAAAGAAGAGTATTTAGATGCAATAAGTATACTAGAAAACAACAACTGTGGTGTCTATAAAAGTGTTTACAATAACAAAATGAACGAAATAAAGCCTCATACAAATTGGGCAAAAAAAATATTGAAACGCGCAGAGGTATATGGTGTATTTAACGAAGGAAGTGATTTCGTATCACTTCTAACATATAGAATGGATGGCACAGTTGATTAAAAAAATTGAAAATCATTATGAAATTGAAATAGAAATAACCAAAAATGAATTAGGAATTGATCCAGAGACACTGTTTGAATATGCAACTAGAAACAACCTAAAAAGAAGATTTTTATTTGTTTCATCGGTACTCGGTAAACACTTGTCAGTAAAACCTAAAAACGCTGTATTAACTGGTCGTCTGCTAAGTGTGTTACATGCAAAAGCAAATTGTTTGATGTTAACTGATGGCACTCAAAATTATCAGGAGATGTTAAATGAAATTAAATCAAGTCTTTTAACCAATCAAATCAGTGAAAAAGCCATGAACATCGCTGTAGATGTACCAGAGAAAACTAGTGTTATAGCTTTTGCTGAGACGGCGACATCACTAGGTCATTTAGTATTTGATGGATTTGATAACGGTTATGCATTTTATCACACGACAAGAGAACGATTCGAATATGAAGGTAATATTGTTAGTTTTGAAGAAGAGCATTCACATGCAACTTCACATCTTGTATATGAAAATCCTGTTTTAAGGCTATCTGATAGTGAAAATATTGTTTTGGTTGATGATGAGATATCAACAGGAAATACCATTTTAAATATCATTGAATCACTCAAGAAAAGCTATGCTGTCAAAATTTTTAATGTGTTAACTATATTGGATTTAAGAAATTCAGATAGTATTCAGAAATTTGCTGACTTTGAAAAAATCCACGGCATTAAGATAAATGTAATCTCAATAGTGAAAGGTCAAATTCATGGCATTAAAAATTTGGAAATAACTCTAGATGATATAAAAAAACACGAATTATTTGATGATCGACTTTACATTAAAGAATCAAATGTAGTGGTTAAAAAAGTAGAAATAGACAACTTCAAGGTTTCTAATAGAAACACCAATGGTTTTTTAGATGGTACGGGCAGATTTGGAATAAATGCTTCTGAGAACAAGTTATTAAGGAATAAGATAAAAGTTGCTTCAACAAAACTACAAGATTATGTCAGTGGTAAAACGTTGGTTTTAGGCACTGAAGAATTTATGTTCATTCCTTTGATGCTAGCAAATAACCTAATCGGTGATATTTCGTATAAATCAACGACCAGAAGTCCTATATACCCTTATCAATCAGGTGCCTACCCGATTAATTCTGGTATCACATTTAAGAGTTTATACAATCCAGAAGTTAAAAACTTTGTTTATAATCTTACGGAAGAGACTTTTGATACCATTTTGGTTGTTGTTGAACGTTATAAAACACTTTGTTTTGATGAGTTAAATACTCAATTAAGTAAAGTGTCTAAACGTGTTGTTTTTGTTTCGATATCAAATGAGGAAAATGATCTTTTAAGTTATCCAAAGCCAATGGGAAGTTATAGTGAAGATGATGTGGTATTTTTATTGAAAGATGTATCTGATAAAGTGGTTGAACTAGGGAATGTTGAAAGAGAAAAAGCCATTCAAAGGGGATGCCATTACTCAGAGATGTTGCCTATAGAATACAAGCCAACCGAAAAGTATCTTGAAATTTTCCATTCTTCTTTAGAGATTTATTCAAGAAAAATAGCTGATGCTGTATCTGTAACAGCAATTAAAATTCTTAAAGCTAGGGGGGAAAATGTTGTATTGGTGTCTCTTGCAAGAGCAGGTACGCCGGCGGGTATCTTATTAAAACGATATATAAAGAAACTTTATAATATAGAAATGCCCCATTACAGTATATCCATTATTAGAGGAAAAGGTATTGACCTCAATGCGATGCGTTTTATTCTAGAAAATCACCCGAATTCTGAAATTCAATTTATTGATGGTTGGACTGGTAAAGGTGCAATTACTAATGAATTAAGAGAATCAATTGAAGCGTATCGTTTAAAATATCAGACATCTTCAAGACTTAGTTATGAATTGGCAGTCCTAGCTGATCCGGGTAATGCAGTGAAATTATACGGGACTAGAGAAGATTTCTTAATTCCTAATGCATGTTTAAATTCAACCATTTCTGGACTTTTAAGTAGAACATTTTCAAAAGATGGTATCATCTTAGATAAAGATTTCCATGGTGCAAAATTCTATAGAGAATTATTAGATGAGGACTTATCAAACCACTACATAGAGGTTATAGAAAAAGAGTTTGATCATCTTGATAAAATCGATTACAAAACGATTGACTTTGATATTGAAAAAGAAAAACCAAGTTGGTCTGGTCTTCAAGACATTAGAAACATTGAGAAAGATTTTAATATTGGGAGTATACATTTTATT
>JABXKX010000405.1 GCA_013619035.1 Peptostreptococcaceae bacterium | reverse complement strand
TCTGGAGACTGCATGACAAAACCTATTTTTGAAGATTGATCTTTTAATGATATATCATCTAAATTGGTGCCATCAAATGAAATAATGCCCTTTCTTTTTCCATGTGGCTTTAAACATGATTTAAAATGTCGAAGTAGTGTACTTTTACCACAGCCAGAGGGTCCACACAGGGTAATAAATTCACCTTTCTTAATCTCAAAATTAAGTTCTTTTAAAATCATCCTCTCTGAATTCGGATAAGAGAAACTTAGATTTTCGACCTTAAAGTTTTCCATTTAAGAGCCTCCTTTATATTTAGTAGTAATGGACTCAAGCAGAACAACATGTAACAAAGATACAAACTTATAGAATAAGGTGTCCATAAGTTACCTTTAATTGTCGGAAAATATCTAAATGATACACCGCCCTTAAATAAACCTATCATCATGTAGCTTATCAAAACAGACATATACAACAGGATTTTTTTATCTCTTGAATCAAAGGTATATATAGAAAAAGCTGTTCTGCTCGGTAAACCATAACCTCGACTCCTCATAGAATCACCTGTCATAATGGCGTTTTCTAGTGCCCAAGTTGTTAGAATCGAAAGTATTTTCAAGCCATTTTTAGCTCTTTCTAAAATACTTCCTTGACTAACATCACAACCAATACATCTCTGTGTATTCACAATTACTTTTAACTGCACTTTAAATCTGGGTACAAATCTAAGTGCCATTGATATAATCAAGGATAATGCTGGTATAACTCTACCAAATAGATAGATAAATTTATCAGATGTCATGACATAATTATAACTTGAAAACCATGTAATAACGGTCACAATCATGACAGCTGCTGAAACACCATACATTATAGATTCTAGTGTTAAAGGATTACCATCCTTTAGATACATCAAAATAGTGCCACCTTCATGATTGAACATAGGATTGATGATTACTGAAACAAGCAAAAGCGGTATCATATATTTCATACCACTTGCAATCATTTTATGCCCATTTAAATACACCGCATAAGAATAACTACATACTAGAGCAATAAGCTGACAGATAGGTTGTGTTATAAACATTGAAAAGACTAATACAAACACGAAAAACAGAAAGTTAATCACAGGATGACAAATGCTAAAACTATCCTTCATTACTCGCCTCCAATAGCATAATGACCACCCACATCCACACCTAAATCACAGGTATAGACCCATTCAATAACATCCCCCTCGTGTACTTGATACCTTGAACAACCATAGTTTGGAAACCAGTCATTGACTTTAAACATCCAGCCAGATAGTTCGCCACAATCAAACTCATATAAGTTATGAATGCCTTCAATGTAAGCACTGTTATAAATGGGTGTGTTAACAAATTCCATATGTATTTTATTCACTTTCATTTCTCTTTGTAAAACATTAAACACACTTTCACCTTCATAAAATACAACCTCTGATTTAAGAAGTATGACACCATCTTCTGGTATCAGTTCAACTTTATCAGGATCTAACCAATCTATATTATCTAGAATTGATACACAACTTACTGAAAGTGTACATGTTTTTTCTACGTTCTTTACTTCTACATCTTGTGGCTCTACTGGAACTGGCTTACCTTCAGGTACAGGATCTGTTAGATATTGATCTTTAGAAGTATTAGGATCAATATCCATGCCTTGATTCACTGAGTAATCAACAGATCCTTCTTCTTTTTCTGAGCCCCCCTCTTTAATAGCTATTTCGTTTGCTATTTTCATTTTTTCTTCAGTAGCCAGTTCTTTAACGTCCCATCCTCTTAGACTTGGTGCATTGCCACCCCACCAAAATACAAAAGCTAATAGTGTTACAACCCCAAGGATCCATACCATACTTTTTTTTGATTTCAAGATTAGTCCTCCAATAAATTTGATTTGTCTAACAAATGATAAATCATCATCGCTACTTCATATCTTTTAATATTTGCTTTTGGAAGAATCTCAATCATATCTTGTGACAGTATATCTTCAGAATAGCAAAATGCAACCGATTCTTTTGCCCATGATGAAACTTTCATATAGTCTATAAATTGAGCAAGCATGTCTTTAATTGTTACAGGTGCTAATGATTCATACAATCCAGTTAAATTTGCAGCCTTGCTAACCATGACAGCTGCTTCTTCATTGCTAATGACACCCATTGGATCAAACCTTGTTTTGCTTCTACCATTAATGATGCCGTTGTTATAGGCCGCACCTACATACCCTGCATACCAAGAATCATCAGATACATCTTCAAATATATCGATCGTCACAGTTTCTAAACCTAAAGCTTTTACAACAACTGTTGCAAATTCAGCACGCGTCATAGTTTTATCAGGATCAAATAAGTTTTCGCTCTTGCCTTTAATGATATCCCTTTGTGCTAATGCTTCTACATACTCAGCATATGGCTTTCCTTCAACATCTTCAAAAGTTTTTCCTAGGCATTTTATACTGATAATCTTAATCGATTTCTCATTCACATCTATAATATCTTGTCTATCTTCTACTTGTGTCACATCACTCATATCATACAAATGGTTTTTCCCGCTTTTGAAACGGTCATATGCAACCAAGCCGTAAAAAGCTTGTTCTGAAGCCATTAAGTTAATACCACCACCTGATATTACATGTAAAAAACCGTCATTAGGCTGATAAAACGTCATTAGTTTGTCTAATATAGTATTTTCATTTTTAACAAAGCGCTCATCAGCAACATCAATACCAAGTGCACATAATCCAATTAAGACTTGTACACAACTTTCAGAAGTATCATTGCCCCAACTGCTAAAGCCCCCTTCATCATTTTGCATTTCCGACAAACATTCTAATGCTTTATTTGTAGCTTGTTTAACATCCTCTCTATCTTGATAGTTAGCAAGTGCTTGAAGGGCCATCCCAGTAATATCAGAATTCGCATGACCATTTCCACTTGCTTCAAAGTCTGTACCACCAAACAATGAAAAGCCACCATTGTCTAACTGACATGTTAGTATTCTATCTACATACATTTCTCTTGTCGCTTGTATCTTTGCCTCGTCATTAATAGGCATATCGTAGTTGCCACTATCTAATGCTATCAGAGCCCAAATAGGCCCATTTATGCCCTGCCAGATAGTCTTATCATAATCACCTAATGGTGTTAGAAGGTTGCATCCTGCCACATCTCTAGGATCTTTACCAATTGATGTTAAGGCAACAGTCAATCTTGAGTACTCAGTATATTTTTTTGAATGGAGCAGCCCCTCTTTTTGCATCACATATTCTTCAACAATCTGAAAGTATGTATCATAATATTCATCTGATACTTCATATGTACTTCTAGAAAGGCCAAGTACTGCCCATTCTCCACCAACCGAACCAACTACTGGTTCATCTACTGTTTCATAGATATATTCTGCTATATCAGTATATACTTCTTCTAAATCTTCTGCATAAGACCATGATGTGAACATCATAATGATGACGAACATACTTATTATCTTTTTCATTATTATCATCCCTTTATTTTAAATACCAAAGACACGTACCTTTCGGTAAGTGCCTTTGATTATTTTTAGTTATTATGCAGCAGCTCGT
>JABXKX010000261.1 GCA_013619035.1 Peptostreptococcaceae bacterium | reverse complement strand
AAAGACAAAATATCAATGAGATTATTAATCTCAAAAGATGTGTTTTCAGTCACAAGAGAAACTTCATTATTATCAGGTGATACTTCGTTTGTGCAAGAAGTTAAAAATAATGATAAAATTACTAATACTATTTTTTTATCATTTCTGCAGTACCGTTTAGGGATTGCTTAATGTAATAAAACTGTTCTCGGCATACCCCTTGATTGAAGCTGGTGGTATAATTAAGTCCATAAATATTAATATATTTTTTACAACTACTAAAGGAGTGTGTCAAATAGAAACATTAAATGCAATTTCAACCAGAACCAGTATAAGACGTTTTCTAAACAAAGAAATCCCAATAGAAATCATCAGAAATATAGTAGAAGCTGGTACTTTAGCCCCAAGTGGGGGCAATAGACAACCTTGGAGATTTATCGTAGTAACTGATAAAAACAAACTTAAAAATTTTGATCCTGAATATCACCAAAAATGTATAAAAGATGCCCCGGCTGTTATTGTCGCTTGTGTTAATCCTCACGATACTTGGGAAAAATATGACGAAGACGATAATTGCTATATATTAGATACTGCTGCTGCAATTCAGAACATGTTACTTTCAATTCACGCACAAGGTCTTGGTGGTGTTTGGGTAGTCAGCTTCAGTAAACAAGCCGTAAGAAAGGAATTGGATATTCCTTTACACTGGGATATCGTCTCTATTGTTCCCTTTGGTTATTATGATGGGATCAATAATAAAACTCCTCGAAAAGATATCTCAGAGGTGGCCTTTTTAAATAATTTAAAAAACCCAATTAGTAATAAGTAATGACATCACTACTTCTAAAAATTTTAAATAATCTATTATAAACTAAAAAGAGGTATGTTAAGATCTAAATCTTAACATACCTCTTAATTAATATTCTTAGTTTAATGTATTACACTATTAATTGTCTTCTTCGTCTTCAATAACTTCTTCAATTATTTCTTCAGAATCTTTTAAAATAACTTCAGGTTCATGAGTCACATCATTATCAAAGGTTTCTTCAAAGTCTTCAATTACTTTCTTAGTTTCTTCTGACATTTCAAATGCTTCATCTTCCACATCTTCTACTATCAACTCTTCTTCATCTTCTTCATTATTTAACATTTCACCTTCAACATCAGGCTTTGGATTAGAGACATTGAATCCACAATACTTGATATCATAATTAATATTAAGGACAGGCGCTTCATCATCTTCACTATTGTCTTTATATTTTTCATTAATACCAGATTGTACAGAGGTACCATCCATTTTAATATGCCAAGTTTCAGGGACTTTTACATCGATACCTGAAAATCTACCTAATATATCTAATGAAGATTCTTTATTTAACATGGTTGCTTTTTTGAAATCAAGAGCCATACCAGAGAACACACTAGAAACCGAATCATTTTCAAAAGGTTCTTTTTCGTAAGATATCTTTTTACCACCAAAAACTGCTTTCTCGTTTGTTGCAGCTACTTTTTTAGACAACCTAAGTATTCTCATTATAAGTTGTGCTACCCCTGCTAAGGCACCGATTATAGCAGCGATTTTTAGAATTTTCTTTATCACTTTCATTTCACTCCCCCTATCTACCTAATTATACCATTAAAGTATTTTCAATCAAACTACTTTCTACTACTACAAGGTTTATACCCATTTAAAAATAATTTACCAACTTTTATGTTTAAAAGTTGAGCCAGTTCATAAGGTGATTTATTCTGCTCATAACATCCTGTGATCATGATATTGGCACAAGCTCTAGCATCATCATATGCATCATGATGTTTGAAGTTAAAATTAAGAAAGTTAGAAACCACATCTAATGAATGTTTCTGAAGATCTGGCCATAGTTTTCTCGCTATCTTAACGGTACATAAATAATCTAAACTCGGAAACGGTATATCATATTCTTTCAGACAAGCTCTTAATACACTCATATCAAAACTAGCATTATGAGCGACCACCAATTGATTTTCTAGATACTTTCTAAATACTGTTTCATATAAGATATCAAATGTCGGTTCATTGATAACATCTTCAGGATAAATACCATGAATACCAATATTCATGCCTTCAAAGTACATATCGCTCGGTTTTATTAAGTATGCGATTTTATCAATTATTTGACCGTTTTCTACTACAACAATACCAAGAGCACAAGCACTTGATCGTTTGCTGTTTGCTGTTTCAAAATCAATTACTGTATATTTCATTTTACTCCTTAAAATACCAACACCGAAGTGTTGGTATATTCTTATAATCTTAATGATTCATCTAAAAACCAAGTAGCTCGTTGACTTGATTTTACCACATGATGAAGTTCATGACCTTTTATGTCTAGTGTTTCTATATCGAAACTTGAAGAAACACTCGGACCAAACAAGTACATATTACCTTTTTCAAACGATTGAGCAAGCTCTTGATATTTGTTTAGAATAACAAATCCAATGCCATCACATGGTCTTAGATTTTCTAAACGGCCCCCTTCAATTGGTCCTACAAGTGTAAGAGGTGTCGTTTGATCTATAGATATACCATAATGTAATTTATAATTATATGATTCTCTAATGACTTTATCATTTGTAATCACATGTCTCATATTAGAAAACTCTTTTAACTCATTAACAGGCACTTCAGCTAATGTAACATCCTCTAGCGTGCTTTTAATATGAACTTTACCACCTTGAAGTAATGTTGGTACGCCGAATTTAATGAGATCTAAATGAGAAACAATATCCTTTTCAGTTAAGTTAAAATAATTTGATATAAAGTTACAATGATTTATATAACCTTCTCTAGTTATAACCGTCTCATCAAAAGTGTATTGTGCATTAAGTATCTCACCTTGACTTAGTTTAGATACTTTATAACCCAACAAACCTTTTTTCAACTGATAATTACCTTTATCAGAATAAACAGCCTCTACACCATCTAAGGCAAAGAACGCAGCTATCTTTTCGATTTCAGTCAGTTGAGTTAAATCAATACTTTGTTTGGTAATATTTGATTTTTCTAAAGACTTCTTAAGCTTTTCAACCAAATGATCTAACTTCTCAAAAGTGAACGATTTCGTATCAATTACAGCAATGTTTTGTGGAGATTTTAAAACAATTGCCTTAAATTGATCATAAACTGAACTGTAGTGAGGCATTACTTTCGGTTCGATATATTTAAGTGCTATCTCTTCTTCTTTTTTAGTTAAGAGAGACAAGTTACTCACTTTAGTTTCGTTTTCAAGTACATCAAAAATAATCATTCTCAGTTTATTCAGCATTAAGAATAATTCATCTTTTTTTGTACGGTACTTTTGGAATGTAATTTCCAGTTCGATTTCCCAATCCTTTTCATTGATCATAAAACCAATTTCAAAAGGCATATCAGGTGATGGTAATGTGTAAACGTCGCCCTTTAACTCTTTGCAACGATCTTTCATATTAATTTTAATATGACTAAACTTATCCTTTTCAATCCAATCGTTTTTGATAAAAGCATTACAAGTCAAGTTTGGATTTTTCTTTAGAATATAACTTGTCTTTGAAGTCGTGTCTCCAATTAGATTCATAGATTGATCTTCAAAGT
>JABXKX010000370.1 GCA_013619035.1 Peptostreptococcaceae bacterium | reverse complement strand
GAAACACTCAAATTATAACTAAGAGTATCTGAATTAAAAGTAGGTGATATTAAATGACCACTGACACTCAAACCACTTAAAGTACTATCACTACTAATCGCCCTTTCAGTGATATTAAATGTATAAGTCTTGTTTTCAGAAGCAATAGGACTTTCTATAACCAGTGTTATAACTGCTGGTACATCAAAATCAATAAGTTGTTCACTGCCATCTAAATAAGAGTCAATTGTAACAGGGTCCGTTGTTGCACCATCTACTGTTAATATCATCTCACCATAAGTTGTATTTGCTTTAACGGCTTTAAACTTTAACTGAGTTGTAGCAGTCAATGCGACTAAGTCATAAGTTGTATTCTCTGGATCAAAAGTCAAAAGATCCGTATCATCTGCTTTCAGATATATACTCGAAAGTTCAGTACCACTTACTACTTTAATATAATACGTATAGGTTTTAATCAAGTAATCCAATTGTCCAAAGGTACCAAATTCATTTTTAACAATAACGACATGATCACCTGATGATAACGTAATATTTACCGTTGCATCAAATGTTTGAGTTGCATCGGAATCTACTTTTATCGATGAAACGGATGTTGCTTCTACTGGACTCACATCAAATTTCAAATGATCTAAAACATCTGAAATTTCTAATGTATAGTTATTGGTCTCACTATCATAAGCGTATGATGTATACAGTGGTATGACCGTTGTATCATCACTATAGGCCGTTAAATTGATACCGGAAACATCCGCACTACCAGATCGATTAATCGTAAGGTTATAATCTCTTGTCGTATAATCAGCTTCGCCTAAGATCCCATTTTCGACTCTAATCACAATATTATTTATCCCCAGCTCTAACTCTAGGGTATTGGTCGTTGTAAACTCTGAACTACCAATTTTATAGGAAACTCTACCACCACCATCTTCGAGTGTTGGAATCAATTTCACTTTGTTTTCTGTATATAAAACATCTTGAGAAATCGCTGATAAATCCGTATATTCAGTGGTTGTTTGTTCAGTTGTATTGATCATAGGTGTGATATCTAAAGCATCCAAATCAACACCATCATCTCTAACAAAAGTCAGACGATAAATTTTATACGAATCATCAATATTCGTAACTTTTATATCGATCGTACTGGTTTCTTCTGGTATCGATAAATGTCCGCCAGAAAAATCAGCAGATGATTCATATATTTCTCCATTAACAGAGTATTTAACAATAGAACTCTCTGTTATTTTAGCACCTGAAGCTGCTAAGACTGCATCATATGAAACCGTTCCAAGGTCATATGATATTACGCTTTGATTAAAATCAGTTATTGGAGCTCCCATAAATGTTATCTCACTTAAAGAAACAGTATCATTATCCTTTTCAAGTCTAAACGTATAGGTTGATTTTCTTGAATCATCATCATCATCAGATATAACTTCTATTACTGTTGTCACAGCACCAGCAGAAATATCAAATGGTTTTGTTGATGTTACTTCACCATCTATTTTAATAATCGTATTCAGTGATAAGAGGTCCATTGTTACATCATCAACAGTAGCATCAAACAAAATATTTTGATTTAATATAGTTTTATCGAATGTTGTTGATATCTCTCCATCAATATCACTAAAAGTTGCTGTATCCAATATTGGTAAGTCTCTGGTAATAGTTATTCTATATGTTTTTGAGTATATTCCAAAAGTTGCAATAAGTGTCTTAGTTGTTACATCAGAATCAATCGTAATATTTTGATTAAGATTATCAATGACTTCACCATCAAGTAATAATGTAGAACCAGATAATACTGTCCCAGACATATTAATTGAAGGTGTTTGATATGGTACGGTCAAATTATATTCAAGGGTCTCATAATCAAATGTAAAATCTGTATCTGATAGTGTCATTTCAAGAACTGGAGAAAAATGATATGCCTTGTATACATCCATTAATCCTTGTCCTACTATTTCAGATTCTGTCAAATCTGTTTCATCCGCTTTTTTTATACCTGTAGGAAATTCAATACCTGGATTATAAGCAGTCTCACGAATCAAGGTTCTGATTTGGGGAGCTGTTAAATCTGGATATTCATTTTTTATAAGTGCTGCTAATGCCGCTACATGAGGTGTTGCCATAGACGTACCTGACATAATTTCAGTCGTGTCATCTAATTCATTCCAACTGACAATCCCTTGTCCTGGTGCAACCACATCAACGACTGTATTGATGCCGTCTCTTTCGCCTGCTACATTAGAAAAGTCTGATATCCCCACCTTGTTTTCGGTTGAATGTTTTGTAACCGATCCAACTGCCAATACGGTCTCAAATGCTGCTGGATAAGTGACAATATTAAAGGTCTGTGTTGGTCCATTATTTTCTATATTCATATTATTATAATCAGAAGTATTCAACCATAAATTACTGCTATTTGCCGTTGCCGCAACAACAACAATGCCTTTATCTTCAGCTAGAGCAATTAAATTTTCTATAATTGAATTGGTTCCACCATAACTCAAACTCATATTGATGACATCTACATCCGCTTCATCAGAAATGGCATATTCAAGTCCAGCAATTAATGTTTCTGTTGTACCAAAACCAGTATCACTAAATACTTTTATCGGTACAATATCAATACCAGGAGCAATACCATCTATATCATCTCCTGATAATTTTGCACCAATAATTCCAGCCACATGTGAGCCATGTCCATAACCATCATCATAATCAGTTTCTAAACCACCTGAAAAGTTTTTACCCGATACTATATCAATTTCTCCTAATAAGTTTGTATTGATACCAGAATCAATTACAGCAACTCTTACCGGACTACCAGCAATATCAGTCTCAAGATTGGATAATATATCATTTGCATGCACATAAGAAAAGCGCCAACTATCGTAGGTACTGGTTTGTCCAGTAACTTCCATTTTTAATGGAACAATAGTTGCCGCTCTAATAATTTCAGTATCAAAGGTTGCATTAATGACTGCTTTTTCTGCATCAGACATAACAGATAACATCTTTAGTCCTATCTCATTTGAAACATACTGGGACACAGGTCTCGTTTCATAAGTACCATCTGTTAATTCTACCATAATCATTTCTTCTGATTCTTCAGCATAACTAAATGATAAAAAACATATCATCATTAACATTATAATCAGCTTTTTCATAAGCCTCTCCTTACAGTTGTAGACAAATACTCTCCTTACATCTCACCCCACCACCATGGTGTAGTAAATTTTCGTTCTCAAACTCAACCATGATTTCATATAAATCGTTAATAATTGCTAGATTAGGATCACTGTAATGACCCGATAAAATCTTTTTAATTTTAAGTTTTTTTATATGTTTTATTGACTCATATAGATCTTTTGGATTGGTACTTTCATAGTGACAATAGATGGTTCCCTCATACAATATATCACCAGAAAACAGAATGTCATTGGAGTTATCATATAAACAAACCGATCCAGGCGAATGACCAGGTGTATGAATTATATTTATGCCCACAAAATCATATTTTGAAATATCTTTTGCATTTTTATGATATAACGCTGGGTATGTAAAATCAGTTAAATATGCTTCATCTACATTCTTTAACATCATTTCCTTGATATATGATTCTGGAATCGGTAATCCCTGTTGAACCCACTTCAAATCCAATTGATGGACATAAACATCTTCAAACTCATGAATATTCCCCATATGATCCCAATGCGCATGTGTTAAGACCACATCAATGGGTTTATCATCAATCTCTAATAAAACTGATTTTAACGGCTTTATGCCTGTCCCTGTATCAATTAAGAGATTCCTTTCTTTACCAATCAGATAATACATATTGGTTTTTTCCCAATGTTTATTTTCTGATATTTTATACAATGTATTATTAATTTTCTTTATCAAATACCAACTCATTCTACCAATAACCCCATTCTGATGCCATCATAATAACGACCTTCAATTTTGAAATGCCTTTGCATCAAACCTTCTCTAAAAAATCCTAGTTGATTGTACAGCTTTATAGCCGCTCTATTGTCTTGATGCACCAATAATTCTAACTTTGTTAAAATAGGATTTTCTATTGAATAATCAATGATAACTTGCATCATTTTTTTACCAATACCCAATCTCCAAAATCTTTTAGCTACTGTGATACCTATATTAGCGCGGTGGGCTACGCGTTCTTTCGCCCCACCGGATAAAGTAGCCACAGCGACAATTTCATTCTTAAAAACAGCAACTAAAAATAGACAATTGGGTCTTTGATCAAACATCTCAATGATCTTTTCTTCATCATGAAGGCAAATGTTATAATCATTTGCTCCATAAGTATGGTAATCAACTTCTCCAGTGACCCAATTTTTAAATTCAACAATCTCTTTAGCATCATTTACATGAGCTTCTCTAATCTCTATAATGCCTATTTGTGTTTCTAATTCTGTCATCAATTCACCTAATCATCTTTTCTCTTTTTTCTGCTTAGTGAAATACCACCAAAACCACCTATAATAGCAATATAGAATCCAAATTCATACCAAAATCCACTGTTGATGACTTCAAACATTTTAACATTGTCTTTAAACAATGAAACAACCAAAGAGATTGGCGCAATCCATCCATGAAGTATTCCTGAGAAGAAACCGGCGGGTTTATCACCTTCTACTTTATCCCCTGGGAAACAACTTGTTAATGATACAATCAATACTACTATCATCATTATTAATACTATTTTTTTCATTCATAACCCCTTTTTCTTTTGTTTTATTTAGTTCATGACCATACTCTAATTATACCACGTCATACAAAAGATTGTACATTTTGACAATAATCTTAAATTATTGACACAAAAAGTTCTTTAACGATAAAAAACTTTTCATAAGAATTGATTTCTGCTATTATAAGGGTAGATATTACGATATACGAATTAAAAAGGAGACCATTATGACTTTAGATCAACAATTAGAAAAATACGCTGAACTAGCTGTTAAAGTTGGTGTTAATCTTCAAGAAAAAGAAGGTTTACTATTATCAGGTAATGAAGCCGCTTTACCACTTGCTAGAAAAATTATGAAAAAAGCTTATGAAGCTGGTGCAAAACATGTTGAATTCCAATTTTCAGATGATCAGATGCAAGTAATCCGTTACTTAAATGGTAAAGAATTTGTTTTTGATAAATTCCCACAATGGAAAGTAGATCAATTAGAAGCGATGTACAAAGATAATTATCACCAATTATTTGTTATGGCTCCAGATCCAGAGTTATTAAAAGAAATTGATGGTGATTTAATTGCCAAAAATCAGAAAACTGTTTCTCAAGCAGTCGCGCCTATTATGAAATATAGAATGACTGGTATCACTAAATGGTCAATCGTAGCGGTTCCTTCTGACGCATGGGCAATGAGTGTTTTCCCTGAAGACTCTTTAGAAAATGCTACTGCTAAGTTATGGGACAAGATTTTCGAAGCTACTAGAGTTGATCAAAACGATCCAGTGGCTGCATGGCAACAACATGATAAAAATCTCAAGAAATATAGAGATTTCTTTAATGATAAAGATTTTGAAAAATTGGTTTACAAAGCACCAGGAACTGATTTGGAAGTATACTTAGCAGATGATCATTGCTGGATGGGTGGTTCTAAAGAATCTCAAGCAGGTGTGCCTTATGTAGCCAACATTCCAACGGAAGAAGTGTTTACAACACCTCATCAATTAAAAGTAAATGGTACACTAAAAGCAACTAAACCATTGAGTTTAAACGGTAAATTAGTAGATGGTTTTGGTTTTACATTTAAAGATGGTAAAGTTGTAGATTTCTATGCAGATAAAGGTTATGATGTTTTAGAAAAATTAATGGCGAATGATGATGGTGCCAAGTACTTAGGTGAAGTAGCACTGGTTCAAGATGATTCTCCAATATCAAATACAGGTATTTTATTTAACAACACTTTGTTTGATGAAAATGCTTCTTGTCACTTTGCACTTGGTAGAGCTTACTCTTATGCTATGAAGGGTGGTTCTGAAGCCACTCAAGAAGAGTTAACAAAAAGAGGTGCTAACTTCAGTTTAATCCATGTGGACTTTATGGTGGGTAGTAAAGAACTGGAAATTATCGCTTACGAGAAGAACGGCAATACAGTACAAATCTTTAAAGATGGTAACTGGGCATTCTAAAAAAAGTAATGACCGAACATATTTTTATGTTCGGTCATTTTTTATAACAATTCTAATAATATCAATAATTTTCTAATTACAACAGCTGCTTCTGCTCTAGTTGCACCTTCTTGAGGATTAAAATTATTCTGAGTATCCCCAACAATTAATTGGAGCTCATAAGTCATTTTAACCGAATTTACAAAATGCGTTGAAACCATTGATGCATCTTCAGCAAATCCATCATGTGCTTTTATAAGCTCAGTTTTATCTTTCTTTAAATAATACGAATACGCATCTATTAATAAACTGGCCATTTCCTCACGTTTAATAGGTTCATTCGGTTCAAAGTCTATACTGTAAGTATTGATTAGTAAACCTGCTGAAGCTGCTTTATCAAAGAATGGTGCATACCAATCTTCTTTAGAAATATTGACATACTGTGCAGTTGTTTTAGTATCATCTAAGTTCAATACTTTTGTAAGTAAAACAACAAACTCTGCATTGGTTAAAGTTTTATTTGGTGCAAACTCAAATGCATTTATACCACTGGTAATTTCTCTAGAAGCCAATGATTCAATTGCTTCTTTAGCCCAATGTGCTTGTATATCATCGAATGTTTTACTGTTTTCTCTGATGGCATATTTAGAGAAGTGTTTTGCTTCAAAAGCGATTTGACCCTCAGCAATGATTTTACCACCAACATATAGCCACTCTTTTTTAAGTTCATCATAATAGAATACTGCTAAATGATCTTTATTTTTAACCTTCTCTTGATTATAAGTTAATACAATTGGAACCGGAATCGTAATCTCAGCTTTTTTATCATCTGAAAATATATCCATTTCATAGACTTCCGATACGAGGAATTTATCACTAAGATCAACAGCTTCTACTGAAACGGTTAATTTTTCTTCCCCGAAACTCTCTAATACTTCCCTGTTCATAACAAATGAAACTTTACCGTAATTGACTTCTAAAGGTTTTTCAGATCTCTGAATAGATTTTAAAACTTCTGTATCAATTATCACTTCTGTAACATCATCTGAATCTGTATTCACAGAAATGTTTTCCTGTTTATCATCTGCAATGACATCTTTTATCCTATCTTTATTAACTTCAATACCTTTGGTTATAGAACCATCAGAACGTCTAACGCTTTTTACTTTATCTTCAGGTTTCACAGGCTCTGAACCTGGGATTGGTGGTGGAATAAATACAAATCCACCAGAAGATCCTCCACTTGAAGAACCACCGCTTGAAGAGTCACTATCAGGCTTAGGTTCTGGTTTAGGTGGTGCTTCTTGTCGAGTAACAATAAGAGTGTAAGTTGTTTGACTACCATCTTCTGCGGTTACTTCTATGGCAATATTATTTTTACCTGTTTTAAGACTCACAGTCTTTTGCACACATGTTTCACCATTAATCTTAACCGTTGAATACTTCGCAGGTGCAACCAAAATAGTCCCGCTTGATACATTGTATGGACTCGTTAACTCATATGTATCTGAACCTGAGGTTAATGATTTTCCGTTAAATTTAAGACTTGATAATGAAACATCTGAACTGATAGTTCTTTTCGTTAAGTTGATGGTATATACTTTACTTTCCATAGCAATTGGACTAATAATCTTAACTTCAACTTTCTTAGGATAAGTTTTATCTAAAGTAATCAAAACTTCTGGATTACTCTCTTCTACATCATCAAAAAAAACTTTTACAGAACTGTAGTCATGTAATTCAGCTGTTGTTTTAAATGTGAGTTCATTCACAGTATCTAAAACACCAATATCATAAGTTTCTGTATTAGAATTAAAGTCCATTAAGCTAATATCATCACCTGTTAAAGTGACTTCTGAAAGTGTTAATGGATCAACAACCTCTAATTGTATTATCTTTTCAATCACGTCAGAATCGGTTGTTGATTTTGTCATCTGAATTTTTAGTTCATGACTACCTTTAGAAAAGTCTCCTAAAATAATATTATTATAGAAGAATGAATTGGTATCACCATAGCCTAAACCTCTAATCAATTGGCCGTCCATCCAAACTTTATAGTCTACATCAAGATTAAAATCTAAAGCAATATTGATTCTATCTGCAGTCGTTGAAACAACACCTTTTAATTCAGTAGAGTCATCTATCGATCCGATGTTCTTATACACACCAATATCATCAGACTCAAAACTTGACGTGATATCAATACCTTCTAATGCAGCTGTCACTGGCGTATTCATTTCGATTGTATATTTTTTTGTTCTAGTACCGTCAGAAACAGTTATGACATATCGATTGAGTCCAGGTTTTATGCCATATCCCCCACCAATCATAATTTTATCGCCATTGTATTCACAGTCAATGGTTACACCTTCTTTTTCTGGTATTAAATTAATTGACGCAGATGTCCAGAAGGTTTCCAACTCTATTGATAAATTATTCTCAGTAAAAACTTTTTCTTCAACAGAATAGCCATTACTTACTGTTACAATCATAGATTTTAACCCTAAGCCATCATCCATTTTAAAGGTTAATGTATATATGGTTTCAGTGCCATCTTCATGTGTTGCTTTCATCTTAAGTTCATTTGTATCAGTTAAAAGCGTACTATCAAATTTACCATTACTTTGATAGGTACCATTGTTAAGACTATATGTAAAACTATTGGCAATCCCTACTCCAACGACATCAATAACATCGTTATAAGATAATGTCCCTAAATCATAGTTTTTTACATTAGAATCAAATCCCTCGATTGACTTATCAAGTACTTTTATGTCATTTAACTTATATTTATTTTCTGCTCTAGCCAGTTCAAGTGTATATATTTCTACAACTGACTCTTCTACTTTTAGTTTGACTTCTATTAAAACCGTTGTATTATCCTTTGTCATATCAAAATTTTTAGTTGATATTTTTTCACCGTTAATATAGATATTTGAATTCTCAGATGTTAATGAAAGTGTTACTGAGTTAATACTCGAATCAATTATCACCTGTTGAGCACTTTTACTTAAATCAATAGTCGTATCAATAGAAGATTCACCATTTTTAACAACTAGTGTATCTAATTTGGCTTGTTCTTTTATAATAGTGATTTTATGTGTTCTCGAAACACCACCAAATTCTGCGGTGAAATTAACAATTGTTTCCGGACTGTCTAGACTGATTGTTTGATTCAAATTATCAATCGTATTATCATTCATTTTTAATGCAGAGCCATCAATAATAGAGCCTGAAAACTCGGCTTTTTCCTGAGTAGCAGGCACATAAACAACCAATTCATCCTTAGTTTGATCAAACTCAAACTCTGATACCCCTTCAATTTTCAAAGATTGTATCCCTGAAAAATAATAGGCATTTTTAACATTGATCAAACCATGACCAACATAATCTTCTCTTGTATAAAATTGACCGTTTTGCTTTTTTACATTTGGTATTTTGATATCAGGATCATATGCTGTTGCATAAATTACAGCTATTAAATCATCCGTTTTCATTGCAGGATATTTATGTTTCATAATAGCTGCTAAAGCTGCAACTTGTGGTGATGCCATTGATGTACCTGATTTTTTTGAGATACCAGAGTCATTATAACTAACCACTTCATTACCTGGAGCAACAAGGTCTAGTACACAAAGATTATTATAATAATCTTCACTACTAATATTAGAAAAATCAGAAATACCGACTTCCTTAACATCATCTCTTTTTGTTAAAGAACCAACTGATATTACCCCATCAAATGCGGCTGGATAACCAACAAAATGCGGATCCACTATCCCTTTATTTTCCTTTACATAAATATCATTATAGTATTCTCCAGGTAACCATAAATTACTATCATTCCCTGATGAAGACACAACAATAATATTGTTGTCTAAAGCTTTTTTGATTTTTGCTTCAATAATCTCACTTGGCATCGAACTACCCAAACTCATATTGATAACATCTACACCTTGAGAAATCGCGTATTCTATCCCATCGGCGACACCTTGGTTGGTACCTTTTCCTGAGTTGTTTAAAACTTTCACGACCAATATATCAACGCCTGGTGCTACACCATCTATATCATCACCACTTAACTTAGCGCCAACAATCCCCGCTACATGTGAGCCATGACCATGTAGATCTTCTATAACGTTTTCAGCACCATCTGATGAAAAGTTCTTGCTTCCCTTAATATTAATGTCTGTCAGACCCGATCTAATACCGGTATCTAATACAGCGACTGTAACCGTTGAGTCTTTTAGATCTTCGCTGATTTCATTAATGACATCAGTTGCATTTATGTATTCGAATCGCCATGCATCATCATCACTTGAATAGCTCCCAATTGACTGCACTTCAATGACCGGTTCAGCAAATAAAATACTCTCTTGTGATTCGGCATTTTCTATAGCTGATTCTACTGTGTTTACTGATAACGAAGCCATTCCCATTTCGCTTTTATCCAAAAAATCTGAAATCGGTCTTTCTTCAACCGTTCCATCTTCTAACATAATAATAATTGTTTCTTCTTCACCAAATACAAACGATGAAAACAGTAACAATAATAACATCATGCTCCCTAATATTCTCTTCATAACCCCTCCAACATATCTCTCTTGTACAAAAAAAGATGCTTAATAGCATCTATTGTATATTTACAAGCTATTATACTTGCTTGATAATGTTATCGAATACACATTATGAAGTCAACGAATTTACAAAGAATTCAGGATTATTTAAGATTGGCTTAATTTACAAATGTATTTTTAACTCTTTGTGATTTAATATAATACATTATCCTTATGATATTAACTAAAGTACCTAAAATTGAATACACCATCAACTCGCCATAAATTGCTGGTACATTTTTTACAAGAGTCGTCAAAGCAATGATTAAGATGGTTCTAATACCAATATCCACATAAACACTGAGTACATATAATCTCTTTTTTGTAAAAAATAAATACAACATAAGTATTGAGAGTGCCAATAATACAATATAACCAACTTTAGCAACATGAAAATATGCCATAGGGATTTCCAACTGTTTTATAAAATTTGTTTCCGTCATCAGTTCTGATACATTGCTTAAATTAATAAGTATGTTAAATGGATCTATGATTAAACCTATCATTGCAAATATCAGCCAGCCACCAATACCGGTTAGTTCTGGATCAGGCTCAACACCCATTCTAAATTTATCTTCCATAAAACCTCTCCCTTCTCACCTCCTTAACATTAGTTTATATAGAAAAAAATGTCAACACAAAAAGTGGTTCCACACACTTTTATTCACAACTCATATATAATGTTATATCAATAGTTTCAACACGTACTCGAAAAAAATCTATAAAAAAATAGGCAATTACTTGCCTATCATCAGATATGTGAGATGCTTACAGGATTATCATGGGTAGTGATAATTGCCTACATTATGAGTGGAGTTATGTTCATCTTATACCAAACAACTCATCTGATTATAGAGACATATTTAATGCGAATACGCACTTTACAGCCACATCCACATTATATATATGACTTTACATTTTGATTAGAGTACCTGTCTTACCAGCAATACCATCTGCAGCTTTTTCTAGTGACGTTATTAAAGCTCTTCTGCCAGGTTTAGATTGAGCAAATTTCATTGCAGCTTTTACTTTTGGTAACATTGAACCCGGTGCGAAATGATTTTCTCCAATGTACTTGTGACAATCCTCAATCGATAATTCAGACAACCATTTCTCATCTGCTTTACCGAAGTTGATAGCAACTTGTTCTACAGCCGTTAAAATGATTAAGTAATCAGCATCTATAATTTCTGCTAATTTTGATGAAGCAAAATCTTTATCAATTACAGCTGGTACACCAACTAACTTATTACCTTCTTGAACTACTGGTATACCACCACCACCAACTGAAATAACAACATGATTCTTATCAATTAGAGCCATAACTGTTTCTTTCTCAGCTACATCCATCGGAATTGGAGACGGTACAACTCTTCTATAACCACGTCCTGCATCTTCTACCATATCAAATCCTTTTGTTTTAATCAGTTCATCAGATTCCTCTTTCGAGTAGAATGCTCCAATTGGTTTAGTAGGATTTTTAAATGCTGGATCATTTTTATCTACAATCACTTGTGTGATAACAGTTGCAACAGGAATATGCATATCTCTATCCAGAAGTTCTTCTCTGATTGCATTTTGAAGATGGTAACCAATATAACCTTGACTCATTGCACCACATTCAGGAAACGGCATCTCTGGTGTACCCGCCTCTGAATTAGATGATGTTGACATGGCTAAGTTAATCATACCAACTTGTGGTCCATTACCATGTGCTAAGATCACTTCATGACCTTCTGCTATTAAATCTACGATTGGTTTTGCTGTGAGTTTAACAAGTTCTAATTGCTCTACTGGTGATTTTCCAAGTGCATTACCACCAAGAGCTACAACAATTTTATCTTTCATACTGCCTCCTTGTAAAGTAATGCAGATGCCGAAGCATCTGCTATTAATTTGCTTTTTTTAAGTTTTGTTTTATTACCTTTTGACTTCGCTTATATAGATAAATACCAAATATAGTAGTTAAGCCTGTTCCAATTATTAAAGTTCCGTGATATAGAGGATCGAATCCTTCACCTGTAAAGAACAATAAGAAGATACCTAGTGCAATAAATGAGAAACCTAGAACACCTGATATAATAAGACCTGGCATACCACCTGGTACTTTATAAGGTCTTTCAGTTTTAGAGTCTGTGATTCTTAACTTGACTGCAGCGGGGAAAAGCCACAAGTAAGGTAAGAAGAAGACTAAGAAACTGAATGATAAGATGGTCCAGAATGCGTCATTAGCACTTTCTCCTAATCCAAAGTTCAACACGATTAATCCAGTTGCAATCACACCCATAAGAATGTAAGAATAATCTGGTGTACCATATTTTTTGTTTTTGTGTCCTAATATCTTTGTATGTTTTGTAAATTCAGCTTCATCAAGTACTTCAACACCACCAAGCGTCCATGAAATCATATTAGATACTAATGTAAGAAGTGTTACAGCAATAATTGAACTGAATGCAAATGTTTGTCCTGCTCCGAATACTGAACATAATTCTTTGATTGCATAGAAGAATCCATCAAGCGGATCAATCGCTTCAGCTGGAATTGCCACCAATACACCAAATGTTCCGATAATGTATAATGCTGCAATCAAAATACCTGCAAGGACTGTCATCTTAGGAATATTCTTACCTGGATTATCAATTTCAGATGCAATTGAACTGATCAATTCAAATCCTAATAAGTTGTAAACAATTGCAGAACTGAATGCAATGGTATCAAAGTTAAAGTTTAATTTGAACGCTGCAGGTGAAAAATCATTCGCTGCTCCGTTTTTAGCAAAATAAACCACACCTAAAATACCAAATACCAATAACACGCCTACCTTCATAATAGCTGCAATATTAGTTACTGTAATACTTAAATCTTTACCTCTAATGCCGATATAAACTACCAACCAACACATAGCAATAGCAAGTCCTGCTGAAGGCCATACACCTAAAGTAGGTGCGAACGCCAATGAGAACCACCAACTAAATGCTATAAATACTGCTGGCATCCAAAAAGCTACATTTACCCAATAGAACCAGGCGACAAGAGTTGCTTGGAATTCACCAAATGCTCTTTTTACCCAAAGATAAATACCACCATCTTCAGGATATGCAGCACCTAACTCTGCGTTAATGAGTCCATAAGGAATAAAGAACAATAATGCTGTTAATAACCAAACTGTTATAGATGAAACACCCATTGCAGCTGGTGCTACAAATGTATCAAGAACAACGATTCCGCATACTGTAAACGAAATCATCTTAAATAGACTTACTTTTTTTTCTTGCATTGTTATCTCCTTTTTATCAATCGAATTAACCTAAGGGTTGTTGTTGAGTGATACAGTGGATATTCCCGCCACCTAAAATGATTTCTCTAGCATAGATGCCTACAATGTCTCTATCAGGGAATATTTTTTGAAGGGTTTCTTGAGCCATATTATCATATTTTTCATCACCGAAAAGTGGTAAGATGATTGCACCATTTGCAATATAGAAATTCGCATATGAAGCTGCTTGTCTATCCCCTTCTTCTCTTGGTAATGTACCATCAACAGAATCAACGCCTTCACTTTCTTCTTTTGTGATTAAAACTTCATCTGGAATGTGTATTTTATGAATTTCAAGTGTTCTACCTTTAGCATCTGTTTCATTTGATAAATACTCAAATGCTGCTTTTGACAAAGGATATTGTGGATCATTTTCATCATCTGTCCAACCCAATGCCAACACGCCAGGTGCACAGTAATGTACAATATTATCAACATGTTCATTGGTTTCATCTAAATAAATGCCATTAGGTAACCAAAGTACCTTGTCCACATTTAAATATTCTTTTAATGTATTTTCAATTTCTTCTTTAGTTAAATCAGGATTTCTACTTTCATCCAATAAACATGCTTCTGTTACAATGGCAGTACCTTCACCATCAGAATGAATAGAGCCACCCTCTAATACAAATGATTCTAAAGAATAATAATCTTTATTTTCTATTTCACAAACTTTTTTAGCAACTTGATCATCTTTATCCCATGGGAAATAAAGACCATCTAATAAACCACCCCATGCATTAAAGCGCCAGTCAATACCACGGACATCCCCTTGGTCATTCACAACAAAAGTAGGACCAACATCTCTCATCCAAGCATCGTCATTTGACATTTCTACAACTCTAATATTAGAGCTTAACATTTCTTTAGCTGCCATAAATTGAGTTTGTGATACACACATTGTCACTTCTTCATATTTGGCTATGGCTTCAGCAACTTCTACGAATGCCTTTTGTGCAGGTTTACCACCATTTCTCCAGTTATCAGTTCTTTCAGGCCAAATCATCCAACAGCCTTTATGAGCTTCGAATTCTCCCGGCATTCTAAAACCATCTGCACGAGGCGTACTTTGTAATTTATTTGCCATAATATCCCCCTATTATAATTGTCCTAAGAAATCATTGATTTTATCTTCATGCATTTTCTTTGTTTCTTCAGAAGGCATATCAATGAATTTATGAGTAAAGTATACTAAAATTGCCATTTGAGCAGTTAATCTGTTTTCAGCTTCATCAAATGCTACTGAGTATTCTCCTTCAAGTGCTTCTCTTGTTACTTCTTCTTTATCATTTGCAGGTAAACAGTGTAATAACATTGCACCAGGTTTAGCAGCAGCCATTAATTCTTCTGTAATAACGTAATCTGGCATAAAAGCATCTAGTCTTTCTTTCTTTTCATCTAATTGAGTTACCCAATAGAAACTATCACCATAAACCACATCACATTCTTTTATTGCATCTACATTATCAGTAATCTCATAAGATGCACCTGTTTCAGCACAATATGTATCCGCAATATCCAACCACTCTTGTTCCATATGATATTTCACAGGTCCAATTTGTTTGAAGTTCATACCGTACTTTGTACATGTTAATAGAAGTGATCTACAAACATCAGTGGCATCACCCATAAATGCTAAAGTTAAATCTGATAGTTTTCTGCCATCTTTAATGTGTTCTCTAATTGTAAATAAGTCCGCTAACATTTGTGTTGGGTGGAAACGTGTATCCAAACCATTGATAACTGGTACAGTAGACATATGACAAAGGGCATCAACTGTTTCAGGATCATTGGTACGAGCCATTACGATATCACACATTCTAGAAAGTACTCTTGCGGTATCATCAATTGATTCTTTTCCACCTAAGTGAATATCTCTAGGTGATAAGAATAAACCATGTCCACCTAAAAGAGTGGCTGCTACTTCAAATGAAACTCTAGTTCTAGTAGAACCTGCTTCAAAGATCATTGCTACTGATTTATCTTTAAACAATTGAGGTACCGCATTATCTTTTCTGGCTTCTTTTAAAAGAGCCATAAGGTTCATCATATCGTCCATTTCTTGTGTTGTAAAATCTTTCATCGAGATCATATGTCTCATATCTTTTTTATCTAAATTTGTTGCACTTGATGATGGTAATTTCATATATCCTCCTAAACGATCCTAAGATCTAAATGTCATTTATATATAATGCTTCTAAAGGTACTGATTGATTCTTATTCTTTGTGAAATAAGAGACAATCAAGATCAAAAATAAATTCACTAATGCCGGTACTAGAGTATAAAACTCCCATGGTTCTGGAATCACAGACTGCTCCGAAATAACACCAAAGAGGTTAACTGCCAAACCACCACACATACCCGCTATGATACCATAAGTATTTACACGTTTAGATTTCAGTGCAAATATAAATGGGAAAAACAGAACGCCAAATTGTAAGGTAAATGCAAATATTGTTAAGTCATATATTCTGTCACTAGATAAACCAACAAGTGCCGATAGCACGCCTACTAGTATAACAAAATTACGAGTTACTTTTAACATTTTTTTATCAATTTCGACTTCACTATTATGCTTAAATTCCATTAACGGTTTATAAATATCATTCGAAAATAAAACTGCTGTTGCAAATAAAGATGTACTTGCACTTGATAATATAGCTGCCACCAATGACGCTACAAAAATACCTAGTCCTACAGGTCCAAATAATGATTTTGCCATAGCTGTAATCAAAAGTTCACTATCACCATTAATCACACTGGCATCTAAAGTACCATTTGAGACTAGAGTAATTCCAATGAGAGCTATAATAATTGGGATAAATCCAAGAGTCCAATACAACCCTCCTGCAATTAACATCCCTTGCTTAGCTGTTTTTTCATCTTTAGCCATAAAAGCTCGTTGTGCTAAATCTGGACTTGGTATATTACCAAGAGCCATACCTGCCCACATGGCAATATAGCTGATCCAAGACATAACACTATTGTGTCTCGGAAGAATATTCCAATAATTTTCTGGTGCATGATTCATTACATTAGTAACACCATCTGCCGCTTTAAAGCCTACAACGAGTATGGCTATTAAACCAATAAAAATAATAATCATTTGAATGGCGTCTGTCCATACAACAGCTACTAAGCCACCCATAAATGTAAATGCTATTACAACCACAGTTGCAACTAAAAATCCTACAATAAACGGCACTCCAAATAATCCATTTAAAATCTTTCCAATGGCCAACAGTTGAACTGCTGTCCATATCAGATAAGTTGGAATCATTAAAGCTGATGCCAAATAACTGGTCGTTTTACCAAATCTTCTTTTATAAAGTTCTCCTATTGACCTAATTTTCAGTTTTCTTAATGTACTAACAAAGAACAATCCTAGTACAATAAGCGCAAGTCCTGCAGCAAATGGATCTTCTACTACACCAAATATACCATCAGTGTATGCTGCTCCGGTTGCACCAATAATGGTACCGCCACCCCAAAAGGTAGCAAATAATGTGCCTACGATAAGTAACAGAGGTGCACCCCTACCTGCTACCATGTAGTCATCTGAGGATTCCACACTTCTACTGGCAATTTTGCCGACAATTATAATGCCAACCAGGAAGAGGGAAATAATTATAAGTGGGATCAGGTTATCAATGGCCATAAAAATTCCTTTCTTTACATAACCGATTATTACCACATTTTAGTCTTCGTCAAAACTGCTGCGCAAGTTACAGTTTTGTCTATTTAGCTTGCAAGTCTAAAAGGCAATATATATTTTGCTTAATTTAAGTTTATAGCGGAATTTGTCATTTGTCAACGTTTTCCTTGACCATTTATACATATTTTGTGACTTTTTTTTACATTATAGTTGTCCGTTTCGGACGTTAACGTGTTGTTAAATATCTGTAAACTCGTTGTTATCTACAATAATTTATGGTATATTAAAACAAATGAAGTCCAGTTAGGAGAAAACAATGTCCGAAAAAGTTAAATCATATGACCAAGTAGATTATATGATCATAAAAGAATTATCATATAATGCCCGCGTATCTGCTGCACAAATATCAGAAAAGATTGACGTTAATGAAAGAACAGTCAGGAGACGTATCACAAGATTGATAGATTCTGGCGCTATAAGAATAACAACGATAGTTGATCCAAGTGTTTTTGGATATCATTCTATTGCCGATATCAATTTAAAAGTTGATCCAGAAGTATATAATGATTTTATCAGTTCTTGTAAGGAAAATCCTAATGTCTGTTATATCGCAACGGGTTGGGGAGATGCGAATCTCGCTATTGAAACAAGATTTTTAGACAATGAAGAGATGTACGATTTTATTCATTACACTCTTCCTGAAACAAAAGGTGTAGAAGTAGTAAACTTCTTTATCATCCCTAAGATTATTTATAACATTGATCAATGGTTACCTAATATAAGTGATTTTAAAGATTAAAATAACGCAGATCAACTCATCTGCGTTATTTTTTTTAATTCAAGTATTCACTTATCACTATATTACTCATTAATTCTGTATTTATTGTAAATTCAGGCATACCCATGTAACCCGCAGCCACCTCATACTCGTTAAAAACTATCACTATATTGTTCTCTTCATCAATGTAAAAATTAGTGTTTTCATCCACAG
>JABXKX010000143.1 GCA_013619035.1 Peptostreptococcaceae bacterium | reverse complement strand
CTTTTGTAGTTTTCATAATCGTCTCTCTTTCAGAACTAGTTTATACGATTTTTAGATAAAAATCAATGGAACTAAAAGAAGGAAACTGAGTTTAGACCTCAGTTTCCTTCTTTTTTTTGTAAACGGTTAAACAATTTTTACATATACCCGTTAAAGATAAGTGTTCTGTTATTTGATGGCAGTAATGATGGTTCATATACTGCTTTAACTTTTTATCCAATTCTAACATCTCAGGATCGTCATATTCAATAATTTGTTCACACACTTTACAGATAAAATGAATATGATTCTGATGAGTTGGATTAACAATTTTATAATATTTAGTTTGATCTTTCATTAAGACTTCAACAATATTTAATGCTTCAAACAACTCCAAAGTTCTATAAACAGTCGCAATACCCAGTTTTTGAGACAATTTATGTAGGGTTTGATAGATTTCATCAGCAGTTTGATGCACCGTACTTAAAATCAAAACATTGAGTATCTCTTTCCGTGCAAAGGTTAACTTATAGTCTTGATTAATTAAACGACTGTATTTTTGATACATTACTGATGTTCACCACAAGAACCATGATGCTGATGTTCTTTACAGACTGATTGTGTGGATTCTAATTTTCCCTCTACATATGCCGTAATTGCATTTTGTAATTCACCAGATACACCTACGATAACATCAATATTATTATCTTTGAAAAGATTTTGGGCCCGTTCACCCATCCCCCCTGCAATAATAACACTGACACCTTGTTCTGATAAAAACTGTGGTAAAAATCCTGGTTTGTGTCCTGGATTCTCTAGAAATACATTCCCTGTAATTTTTGGGCCTTCTACTTCATAAATCTGAAATCCCAAACAGTGTCCAAAATGGCCACTGACTCTTCCTTGTTCATTTGCTACCGCTACTTTCATCATACATCCATCCTTTCATTTAATCGTTCAAAACTCTCCTTAATTGCACACCTGCTACAGAATCATTGAAATGTACAATCGCCCCCCTTGATTAATCGCATCTTTTACTAGATAATCAAAAGGTATTTTGCCAATCACTTCAATATTCTTTTCTTTACATAATTTTTCTACTTCATAGCATTTCACTTTATTTAGATCACATTTATTAGGATCAAACTCTGGATTTAACAACTTAACCTCTCTCTTTTCAGTTGTATCAGGTTTTAAAAATATATAACCATTAGGTTCTTCCACATAAGCATATGACATTACTTTTGATAAATTTGTAGCAACTGTCGTTTTTCCAGTGCCACCTTTTCCACTTAATACAACAATATCCATACTCAATTCCTATAGGGTTCTTCTATTAACTTTAATGACTTAGTTTTAAAGCGATTAACAGCCTCTTCTAAACTCATGTTCTGACACTTATGCAAGTCCAAATCACTTGCTTCTAATACTTTATATGCCTTAGGTCCTAATCTTTCAGTTAATAAAGCTTTAACATTCAATTTAAGAACCGCTTGTGCCGCTGCTATTCCAGCACCTTGATTGCTTTCTTTGCTTATGTTTTCAATAAACTCAAATGAATTCGTTTCAAAATCATATACAGCAAAGTAATTACAACGTCCAAATCTAACATCCACTAATGCATCCTTCTTGTTCCCTTGACTACTTAATACTATTTTCATACAGCCTTCCTTCATTTATGGCATATGCTAATTACAGTATATTCCTATTATATTATTTGTCAATGGGTTTTCCACATTTTTTAGCATATGCCAATAATCTTCAATCCGTTGAAGCATATAGCAAATAAAAAAAGAACAACTTCTATTACAAAGCTGTTCTCATATGAAGTGTGGTTAGGTTTTAAAAATACGCATCATCAAACTTGTTGCTATCATAGATAATCCATTTACTAAAACAAGAAGAAGATTCTGTATCTGTCAGTTATACAACACAAAATATTCAAAGCCTTCTAATGAATAGCATGATGTATATTGAATTTAATGCAAAAAAAGAACAACTTCTTTTACAAAGTTGTTCGTTATATATTAGGCATTTGCTTTTGCTTTTACTTTTTTATCTGAGAAAGCAAGTTTTAATAATGATGGGGTTATTATTGTTGTTACTAGAACCATCAAGATAACTGCTGCCAACTCTTTATCCCCTATAACATCCATTTGCACACCGAGTGTTGCAATAATAATCGCAACCTCTGCTCTTGGTATCATACCAACACCAACTTGTATCGATTCTTTCGTAGAGAATCCAGACAATTTTGCTCCGAATCCACAACCGATTAATTTACCAATTACGGCTAAAACAATAAATACAGATCCAATACCAATTGCTGATGCTGCAGCTTTTAAGTCAACACCCATTCCAATAGAAACAAAGAATACTGGTGTGAATAAGACTGTCGCAATTTTGTTGACTTCATGTGATACTTTATGTCGATGCGGTGTCATGGAGAACATCACACCTGCGAAATAAGATCCTGTAATTGCAGCAACACCTAATTCTTCTGAAAGAAATGCCAATGCAAAACATACAATAATCGCATACGTTACTATTTTACTGTCAAGATTAAATCTACCCATACAATATCTACTGAGTTTAGTTAAACCATATCCAGCTAAAGCTGCAATACCGAAAAACAGACCAATATTCATTAATGTTGAACCAATACTCATACCTTCTTGAGGTTGCACTGCTGCGACAACAAAGGTCAGTAGGATGATACCTGCTATATCATCAATAATTGCTGCACCTAGAATACTGATACCTTGTTTCGTTCTCAGCTGATTCATTTCTCTAAGTGTTTGTACTGAAATACTCACTGAAGTTGCCGTTGAAATAACACCCATAAATAATGCCATTCCAATATCATCTGGGCGTAATAAATACATCCCGCCAAAAACCAAAAGTCCTGGCATTATAACGCCACCCAATGCAATCATAGAAGATGACTTGCCTGAGTCAACTAATTCTTTTACATCTGTTTCTAAACCTGCAATAAACATTAAGAAAATTACACCCATTTGTGCAATATTGTCTATAAATTTAAGTTCCCCTAATGAAAAGAGACCTAAAACAATCCCCATAATAATTTGTCCTAGAACCGCTGGTTGACCTAATTTTTTACTAACGAATCCGCCAAAAGTAGCCGCTGCTAAAATAATGCACAACTGCACTAAGAAATCCAAATTTGAATGCATGATATACCCCCGAATTTATATTACTTATACAGAGTGTCTTACAACGAAGCTTTTTTGTGGTTCATACGCGCTCTATTAAATTACATTTGCAATTATACGCCTTTTTTTTTACGTTTTCAAGGAGTTTTTTAGCTGGAATCGTTTTCTTACAGGATAAGTTTGTATAAGTGTATACACCTCTTCCCAATTGATTCCGATTATCAAAACAAACGTTGGAATTCCAACGTTTGCATAAAAATACATCGTTATTTTTTTATCAATCTTTATTGAAAAATTTATGAAGATTTCGACAATTACAACTTAATGATACTCTTTTTTTCAAGTTTCTTCCTATATAAATAGCTAATCATTATCTAGACACTTTCGAAAGTTATCATCCAGTATAACCACATTGATGATTTTTTCTGCTTTCGAATCATATATAAC
>JABXKX010000541.1 GCA_013619035.1 Peptostreptococcaceae bacterium | reverse complement strand
GTATAAAACGATATATGTGTTTTATCTCTCCTATACCACCAATTCTTAAAATGATCATCGTCTTTAGGAAATTGAGTCATGATTGCCAAAATGCCATCTTCATTTAATAAACCAATCAATTTTTCAATTTCTTGAATAGGCTCCACAAAATGTTCAAATACTTCTGTTGACGTGATGACATCATAAGTTTTATCTAAATAACTTTCATCAGGCAAATAAAACGGATCATAAGAGGTCACATCATAACCAGAACGTCTTAAAACTTCAGAAAATACGGGTTCTGGACCGGATCCATATTCTAACACATTTTTCTTTTCTACAAAATGTTCAAAAGACTCCATAAATCTTCTAAACATATTCACATAACCTTCATCTTCTATCGAATTATTATGTGTATCATATTCTTTCTTTTCATCATCAAAAGAAATATGATACGCTGGATCTTCATAAATAAAACCACAGGACTTACAACGATGGTACTCTGTTTTAAACTGCTCATCAAAAATAATATACGTTTCTTGTTTACATATTTTACAGGTCATATCTTTCTCCAAAAAAAGCACTGCTAAGCAGTGCTTCCTATTAGTCTTTAATTGGTTTCATAGTAGGGAATAAGATAACGTCTCTGATTGATGATTGATTTGTTAACAACATAACCATTCTATCAATACCGATACCTAAACCACCTGTTGGAGGCATACCTACTTCTAAAGCATTGATAAAGTCATCATCCATCGGATGTGCTTCATCATCACCAAGATCTTTAGCAGTTACTTGTGCTTCAAATCTTTCTCTTTGATCAATCGGATCATTTAACTCAGAGAAGGCATTTGCAATTTCCCAAGTGTTAACAAAGGCTTCAAATCGATCAGTAATCTCTGGATTATCTGCATTTTTCTTAGCAAGTGGTGAAATCTCAACTGGATGATGTGTAACAAACGTTGGTTGAATCAAGTGTTGCTCACAGTGAATTTCAAATGCTTCACTAATCAAGTGACCTTTTGTCATGAAAGGTTGAATATCTACACCTAACTTCTTAGCTGCATCTTTCATCTCATCTAGAGTCTCAAATGAGTTGAAATCAACACCTGTATCTTGAGTAACAGCATCGGTCATTGAAATTCTCTTCCAAGGTGGTGTAAAGTCTAACTCGATACCTTGGAAATCAATTTTCATAGAACCATTTGCTTGCTCACAACAGTATGCTACTAAATCTTCAGTTAACTTCATAACGAATTCATAATCTTCATAAGCTGTATATACTTCCATTGCAGTATACTCAGGGTTATGCTTCATACTCATACCTTCGTTTCTGAACATTCTTCCCATTTCATAAACTCTATCAAATCCACCAACGATTAATCTCTTAAGAGGTAATTCGTTTGCAATTCTCATATACATATCAATATCTAAAGTATTGTGATGTGTTAAAAATGGTTTTGCAGAAGCACCACCAGCAATTGTGTTTAAGATTGGCGTTTCTACTTCTAAATAATCTCTATCATCTAAGAACGAACGAACAGCTTTCATAATTTTATTTCTCTTTAAGAAAACTTCTTTCACTTCTGGATTCACGATTAAGTCAACGTATCTTTGTCTATATCTTAATTCATTATCTTTAAGTCCATGGTACTTTTCTGGTAATATTTGAAGTGATTTTGTTAATAATAAAACTTCACTTGCACGCACAGAAATCTCTTCTTTTTTAGTTTTAAATACAGTACCTTTAATACCAACAATATCACCGATATCGTAAGTTGAAAACACGTCAAATGCTTCATCTCCAATGGCATCTCTTCTAACATACGATTGAATTCTGCCATCTCGATCTAAGATATCAAGAAAACTTGCTTTACCCATGCCACGTTTTGCCATAATACGACCAGCAATCTGTACTTCTTTTCCTTCAAACGCTTCAAAATCATCAGCAATTCCTACACTGAATGCAGTTCTTTCATATTTTGACACTTTGAATGGATCTTGATTGTTTGCAACTAAGTCTTTAAGTTTATCACGTCTTACCTGCAATACTTCACTTAATTTCATTTCTTCACTCAACGCCTGTACCTCCTAGTTTATTTACATAATGTATAATTATAAAGTAGCACCTTATCTTTGTCAATCAAACGACAAGGTTCGAATAAAATCATATAACAACGTTTCAATTTCTTCCCGACTGTTCACACGATTCAATTGGTCTTTAATTTTCGAACTACCCTTAATTCCTTTTAAATACCACGCAGCATGTTTTCTCATTTCCATAATACCACGATGACTCCCCTTATATTTTATCATAAGGTCAAGCTGCTTTAAAGCAACTTCCATTTTCTCTTTTGGAGTGGGTGGATCAAGCCTTGTTCCATCTTTGAAATAAGCATTAATTTCTCTAATCAACCACGGATTCCCTTGCACACCTCTAGCCACCATTAGACCATCCACACCTGTATGATCTTTCATTTTAATAGCATCATCTAATGTGAAGATATCTCCATTACCTATCACAGGTATAGAAATTGTATTTTTGACATCTCTTATAATGTTCCAATCAGCCTGTCCTGAATAAAACTGATTTCTAGTCCGACCATGAATGGATAATAACGATGCCCCTGAAGCTTCAATAACTTTTGCTACTTCTATAGCATTAGTTGTTGTATACCCTTTTCTAATTTTAACAGAAACGGGTTTGTTGGATGCTTTAACCACTTCCGTTACAATGGACTCGATTAATCTTAAGTTATCCATCAAAGCAGACCCATCACCATTTTTAACAATTTTAGGCGCTGGACATCCCATATTGATATCTAGGATATCATGATTAAACTCTGACAATTCTCTTGCCATATGCGCCATAATCTCAGGTTCATGTCCAAATATTTGAAGACCAACAGGTCGTTCTTCTTCAGCAATCTCCATTAGAGATTTTGTTTTTTCATCCTTATAATAGAAGGCTTTTGCACTCACCATCTCTGTAAACATCAAACCGCAGTCAAAAGATTTACAAATCTCTCTAAAGGCTCTATCTGTCACACCTGCCATAGGTCCTAATGACACTTCACCTTTTATATCTAATGTACCTATTTTCATCTTATCCTCTGTTCAACTGATAAATATACAACAATCCTTCTAAAGTCAACCATCTATCGATTTCATCAATACAATCCGTTTCTTCAGAAACCATTGTTGCCAAACCACCAGTTGCAATTACTTTTGCATGAGGTGCTTTAAGTTCTTTCTTCATACGTTTAACAATGTACTCTACTAAACCCACATAACCCAATAACACACCAGCTTGAATACTTTCATTGGTGTTTTTACAGATTACACGGTCTGGTTTAACGAGCTCTACTTTCGTAAGCTTTGCAGCCTTTTGATACAATGCATCATTTGAAATAATAATACCTGGTGCTATGGTACCACCTAGATATTCAAATTTTTCATTAATGGCACAAAATGTTGTTGCTGTACCAAAATCAACAATAATAAGTGGACCACCATATTTTTTGAATCCAGCCACAGCATTAACAATCCTGTCGGCTCCAACTTGTTTTGGATTATCGTATTTAACATTCATCCCGGTTTTAATGCCAGGTCCAATTACAATAGCTTCACAATCAAAATACTTTTGAGCCATGTGTTGTAATGAATACATAATCGATGGTACTACTGATGAAATAATCACATCTGAAACCATAGATAAGCTGTAATTATTATATGAAAACAACTGATCAATTAACATACCAAGTTCATCAGCCGACTTGCTTTTATCAGTTGAAATTCTCCAATTCATAATTAATTCTTCGTCTTTAAAAAGACCTAATACAATATTTGTATTACCAACATCCACTGCTAATAACATAAACACCTCTAATCAACATATTCATACAAGCCTCTTACAGAAACTTCTCCATAAAAGACTTGTTCTCTTTCACCGTTCTCATTAACGATGACCAATTGTCCGTTTTCATTTATATCAATGACCTTTACTGTTCTAGTACTTGCCTTTGTTATAATTCTTACTGTTTCATTTAAAAGTATTGAACGCGACTTACAGATCTCTATCGTTTTTTTCAAACTATTAGTAGAAATAAAATCTTGATACAATACTTCAAACGCCTTTAAAAAGGATAATACAATCGCTTTTCGTGAAACTTTTCGTTCAAGCCCCATCTTTAACGATATCGCTTTATCAACTAGTTCTTCAGGAAATTGTGTTTGATTCACATTTACACCTATACCCACTACAACATAATTAATACCGCCTAATTCTGCAGACATTTCTGTTAATACACCGCAAACTTTTTTCTTCTTATATATAATATCATTTGGCCATTTGATACCAATGAATTCACCAACAACGCTTTCTATAGCTTCAGTCATTGCCGCTGCCGCTATTTGTGTTATCTTAGGTGCTTCTGCAGGTTCAATATCTGGCTTCAAAATGATCGACATCCATATACCCGAACCTTTTTCACTAGCCCACTGTCTACCAAGTCTACCTTTACCAGCCGTTTGTTCATCAGAAAGTACAACTGTCATATCTTTGTGTTCCAATGCAATACTTTTGGCATAGTTATTCGTTGAATCAACCGTTTCTAAAAAAATTAGATTTTGCCCTAAGATATCGGTTTCTAATTCACTGACAATTTCTGCTTTGTTGTAGATTTCTTCTACCGCAGATACATAACGATGTCCTTTTCTTGAAACCGATTCAATGTGATGACCTTGCTTTTTCAGTTGGGTCATATGTTTGGATATTGCTTGTCTAGAAATATTAAGTGCCTCACTTATTTCAGCACTGGATAAAAACTTATTTTCATTTGCTTTTAACATGTTTAAAATCTTAGATTTCATAACCCCTCCAATATAACACACATATTGTACACAAACGCTACATGTCAACATTTAATATATCAAAAAAAGCGGGAAACCGCAATGCCTAGGAGAAATCAAACTCAAGTTAAAGGAAAAAAGAATCTAGCAAAATGCTAGATTCTAAATATCTTTGTTTTATCCAAATAGCGATAGTAACACACCAGCAGATACTGCTGATCCAATTACACCTGCAACGTTTGGTCCCATAGCATGCATCAGTAAGAAGTTTGAAGGATCTGCTTTCTGACCTTCAACTTGCGAAACCCTTGCTGCCATCGGCACTGCAGATACACCTGCTGAACCAATTAGCGGATTAATTTTACCACCCGTCAACTTGTTCATCAACTTGGCAAGTAACACACCCGCTGCTGTACCACATGAGAATGCGATAACGCCTAAGAAGATAATCTTAAGTGTTTCAGCTTGTAAGAAGTACTCAGCCGAAGCTGTTGCACCTACTGTTACACCAAGGAAAATTGTAACAATATTCATCAGTGCGTTCTGTGCTGTATCAGTTAATCTACCAACAACACCAGACTCTTTAAACAGGTTACCTAACATTAACATACCAACTAAAGCTGTTGCCGGTGGTACGATTAATGCTACTAATATTGTAACAACGATTGGGAAGATAATCTTTTCAATTTTAGAAACAACTCTTAATTGCTCCATCTTGATTTCTCTTTCCTTTTTAGTTGTTAAGAACTTCATAATTGGCGGTTGAATTACTGGCACTAATGCCATGTAAGAATATGCCGCAACTGCAATTGCACCTAACTTCTGTGGAGCTAACTTAGAAGCTAAGAATATTGCTGTCGGACCATCTGCACCACCGATGATACCAATTGCTGATGCTTCTTGAGCTGTAAAGCCAAACATAATCGCACCTGCAAATGTAATGTAAATACCAAACTGAGCTGCTGCACCAAGAAGTAATGATTTTGGATTTGCAATCAGTGGACCAAAGTCAGTCATTGCACCAACACCTAAGAAAATAAGTGGTGGGAAGATTCCTAAATGGTCACCTTGGAATAAGTAGTAAAGTAAACCACCGATTTCTTTCATATAAAGTGTAAATTCACCAGCGATAGTGCCGCCTTCTCCAACAAATTGAAGTGAGTTACCTTCCATACTTAAAGCATGAGCTACTTCTGTTGGAACCAGTTGTGTAATTGGAGCGTTCATAACTCCTGCCATTGGTAAGTTCGCTAGTAACATACCGAAGGCAATTGGAACAAGTAATAATGGTTCAAAACCTTTTTTTATTGCTAAGTATAGCAACACAAAAGATACAAGCATCATTATAACTTGGCCACCTTGTATATTGGCAAAACCTGTGTCTTGCCAAAAATTCAATAGCGCCTGACCCATATGTGTCTCCTCCTATCAGTACAGATTATTCGATAACAATCATTACGTCTCCACCATTAACAGATTCGCCTGTTTTCACTAGGATTTGAGAAACTGTACCGTCTACTGGAGTTGAGATTTCATTTTCCATTTTCATTGCTTCTAATACAAGTACTACATCACCAGCAGAAACCGTGTCACCTTCTTTAACTTTTAAGTCAAAGATAGTTCCTGGCATTGGTGCAGTGATTTGAGTACCACCTGCTACTGCTGCTTTAGGCGCTGCTTTAGCTGCTGCCTTAGGTGCTGCTTTTGGAGCTGCGGCTCTTGGCGCTGCTGCTCTTGGTGCTACTGGTGCTGATGGCACGCCACCGATTTCTTCAACGTCTACTTCATAAGACTTGCCATTTACAGTTATGTTAAACTTTTTCATGAGTTAAATCCCCCTAAAATCTTGTATTCATCTGCTCTATTCTACCAGTCTTTGCCCAACTTGGTGAATGATCATTTACACGTACAATGTTTTTTACTACTATATTATGAATTGAAGTGTTAAGACTTGCTGCTACTGCTGCTGCAATAACTGCGATTAACTCTTCATCTTCGTCTTCTTCAACTACTGCTACTGCTTGCTCTGTCTGCTTAACTTGTGTCAGTTGAGACGGCTTTGCTTTTTTTGCGCTAAATGTTTTCATAACATTTGTTAATACCGTAATACTGAACCATAAGAAAAGTAAAACTGCAAAAGTTACGGCCATTCCTAGCCCAGCTACAAATAAAATCAAAAATGCTTTTTCAGAACTAGAAAGTAAATCAACTGATCTAGGATCTGATTGTAACATCGTTAGGATTTCGTTTATGCCTCTACCTTCACTTGCAAAAGCTAACATCGAGTTGAACAACATATTAATTTTCATGAATGCACCTCGCTATTATAGTGGAATATTTCCGTGCTTCTTACCTGGTCTATTTTCTCTCTTAGATGAAAGCATATTAAACGCATCAACTAATCTTGCTCTAGAAGCCGATGGCTCGATTACATCATCAACAAAACCTCTTTCAGCTGCTTTGTATGGTGTAGAGAACTCAGCTTCATAGTTATCAATTAATCTTTGTCTTTCTACTACTGGATCATCTGCACCTTTAATTTCTTTTCTAAATATAATTTCAGCTGCACCCGATGCACCCATTACCGCGATTTGTGCTGACGGCCAAGCAAGAACGATATCTGCGCCTAACTCTTTACAACACATTGCTAAGTAAGATCCACCGTAAGCTTTTCTTAAAATTAATGTTACTTTTGGAACTGTTGCTTCACTGTAAGCATATAACATCTTCGCACCATGACGAATGATTCCGCCGTACTCTTGTGATGTACCTGGTAAGAATCCTGGTACGTCTACTAAGTTTAGTAGTGGAATGTTATAACAATCACATGTTCTAACAAATCTTGCAGCCTTATCAGATGCACTGATATCTAAACAACCTGCTAAGAACTTCGGTTGGTTAGCAACAACACCTACTGAACGACCATTTAATCTGATGAAACCTGTTACAATATTTTTAGCAAAATGTTCTTGATATTCCATGAAGTCACCTTCATCCGCTAAAGCGTGAATAACATCTTTAATATCATATGCTTTATTTGGATTATCAGGAATAATCGTGTTGAACTCTTCAACGATACGATTTAAATCATCTTCACTATCGAATATTGGTGCAGTTTCTGTGTTATTTGATGGTAAGAAAGATAATAATCTTCTAATCTCCATAATACACTCTTCATCGTTTTGCTCAAAGAATTGAGCAACTCCTGAAATTGCATTATGAGTCATTGCACCACCTAATGCTTCTGCTGATACTTCTTCACCTGTTACAGTCTTAATAACTTGTGGTCCAGTGATAAACATTTGAGATGTTTTATCTACCATGAAAATGAAGTCATTAAGCGCTGGAGAGTAAACCGCTCCACCTGCACAAGGTCCCATGATTGCAGTAATTTGTGGAATAACACCTGAAGCTATTGTATTTTTGAAGAATATTTTACCATATCCTGATAATGCATCTACAGCTTCCTGAATTCTTGCCCCACCTGAGTCATTAAGACCAACAACTGGTGCACCAACTTTTAATGCATAATCTAAAACTTTGCAGATCTTTGAAGCGTGCATTTCTCCTAAAGAACCACCAACAACAGTGAAATCTTGTGAGAATGCATATACAACTCTACCATCTACTTGTCCGTAACCTGTTACTACACCTTCAGCTGGAGCATCTAATTTCTCCATACCAAAGTTTGTGCAACGGTGCTTTACAAAAGCATCTAATTCAACAAAAGTACCTTCGTCAAATAACAGATTAATTCTTTCTCTTGCAGTTAATTTTCCTTTAGCATGTTGCTTTTCAATTCTATCAACACCCCCGCCTAAAGCAACTTTTTGCTTTCTTTGACGCAGATCCTCAAGTTTGTTCATAGCCATTAAGCTACCTCCTAACTCCTATTAACTCAATAATGATCGATATAAAATACATGATGGTTACATTATAACCGATAATTATATAATTACAATATTAAAATGAAAGTTTTAGAGCTCTATCTTTCACAAAGTTCAACCAACACTCTATAAGAATCTTTAGGATGCATAAATGCAATTTTAGCACCACCAGCTCCGTATCTTGGCATCTTATCAATCATTCTCATGCCTTTATTTTGCATCTCAGCAATAGCTTCTTCAATGTTTTCAACTAAAAATGCAAGATGCTGTACGCCTTCGCCACTTCTCTCAATATACTTAGCGATTGGACCATCATCAGCAGTAGATTCTAACAGTTCTACTTCAGTGTCTCCGATAGGCAAAAATGCAACTTTTACCTTCTGTTCTTCCACAATTTCCACACTTGCTAGGTCTAATCCTAAAACATCTGTATAAAATTTCAATGTTTCATCTAAGCTTTTAACAGCAATACCTACATGGTCAAGTTTCAATACTTTCATACCTGCCTCCTATTTCCTTTTAATATTATGCATTATATCCTCACACACTGTATAAGGATCAGTAATTCTTTTAACAACTTCTTTTGATAAGTTATTGATCTTCTGTTCATTATAAGCATTATCAAAAATATGCTCTAAAACTCTGTGTTTTATAAGTTCAACAATTTCATTCTTGGTGTTGTTTATTCTTCTGGTTTCAAACAATCCACTTTCTTGCATAAAATCACGATGTTCTTTGATGCTATCAATTAGGTCATCAATACCTTCGTTATTTACTGCAACGGTCATTGTAAGAGGCGGACGCCACTCATTTGAATTGTAGTCTAACATGGCATCAATTTCACGAGCGGTCTTTTTCGCACCATCTCGATCTGCTTTGTTGATTGCAAACACATCACCAATTTCCATAATACCCGCTTTAATCGCTTGAATATCATCTCCAAGACCAGGTACCATTACCATTACTGTTGTATCGCAATTCTTAATAATATCAATTTCTGATTGACCAACACCAACTGTTTCTACAAATATATAATCAGCACCATAAATATCTAATACTTTAATTGCTGCACTTGTACCTTCTGAAATACCACCCAAACTACCTCGAGCACCCATTGACCTGATAAAAACATTTTCATGAGTTGATAAGTCATTCATACGAACTCTGTCACCCAGTATTGCACCACCAGTAAAAGGACTGGTTGGATCAATTGCAATAACAGCAACTTTTTTACCTTCATTTAAATACGCTTTTACCAATTTATCAGTTAATGTGCTTTTACCAGCACCAGGTGGACCAGTAATGCCTATTACATAGGCATTACCTGTCTTATTGTGTAATTTTTTTAATAACTCGAAAGCTGCTGGATCTTTATTTTCGACTAAAGTTATCAATCGAGCAACCGCTCTCTTGTTGCCTTCTTGCAGTTTCTGTTCTAAGTTCATACACATCACCTTATTTATCTTTTAATATTTGCCTTAATAAATTCAATTGTTACAGTAGTTGGTGTACCTGGTGTAAAGATTTCAGCACAACCATTTTCTTTTAAGAATGGAATGTCGTCATCTGGAATAACACCACCACCTACGAATAAGATATCAGATGCATCTTGTGCAGCCAATAACTTTGAAATCTTAGGGAATAATGTACTGTGAGCACCTGATAAGATACTTACAGCAATACAATCAACATCTTCCTGAATTGCAGCATTTACAATTTGCTCAGGAGTTTGTCTTAAACCAGTATAAATAACTTCCATACCAGCATCTCTTAAAGCTCTTGCTACAACCTTAGCGCCTCTATCATGTCCATCTAATCCCGGCTTAGCAACTAATACTCTAATTGGTCTATCCATTTTAATCCTCCTATTCAGTTTATAAGTTAACTGATTGTTGGTATTCACCGAATACTTCTCTCATTACGCCACAGATTTCTCCAAGTGTTGCGTAAGCTTTAACAGCCTCTAAGATAACAGGCATTACATTTGTAGTCCCTTCACAAGCTGTTCTTAATGCTACTAATTTAGCATCAACAACTGCGTTATCTCTTTTTGCTTTTAAATCAACTAGATTTTGCTTTTGCATTTCGCCTACTGAAGGATCTACTCTTAAAAGATCTTTTGGAGCTTCTTCTTCAATTTGGAATTTATTCATTCCAACAACGACTCTTTCACCTGTTTCAACTTCTTTTTGGTAGTAATAAGCTGCATCCATAATTTCTTGTTGGATATAACCGTTATCAATTGCTTTTGGAGCGCCACCTAAATCATCAATCTTAGTGATGTATGCCATCGCTTGGTCCATGATTTCTTTAGTTTTAGCTTCAATAAAGTAAGAACCTGCAAGTGGATCTACAGTGTTTGTTACACCTGATTCATAAGCAACTACTTGTTGAGTTCTAAGTGCTACTCTTACTGAATCTTCAGTTGGAAGAGCAAGCGCCTCATCTTTAGAGTTAGTATGTAGTGATTGAGTACCACCAAGTACTGCTGCAAGTGTTTGAATAGCAACACGTACAATATTATTTTCTGGTTGTTGAGCTGTTAGTGTAGAACCACCTGTTTGTGTATGGAACTTAAGTTGCATAGACTTAGGGTTTTTAGCGCCAAATCTTTCTTTCATGATTTGAGCCCATAATGTTCTAGCTGCTCTATATTTTGCAACTTCTTCTAATAAGTCATTGTGTGCGTTAAAGAAGAATGATAATCTTGGTGCAAATGTATCTACATCTAAACCAGTCTTAACCGCTGCTTCAACATATGCAATACCATCAGCTAATGTGAAACCAACTTCTTGAGCTGCAGTAGATCCTGCTTCTCTGATATGGTATCCAGAAATACTGATTGTATTCCATTGTGGAACATCTTTAGAACAGAAATCAAAGATATCAGTGATTAATCTCATAGATGGCTCTGTTGGGAAGATATATGTTCCTCTAGCAATGTACTCTTTTAGAATATCGTTTTGAATTGTTCCTCTTAATTTTTCAGAACTTACACCTTGCTTCTCAGCTACTGCAATGTACATTGCCAATAATACTGATGCAGGTGCATTAATTGTCATTGAAGTAGATACTTTATCTAGTGGAATACCATCAAATAAAATTTCCATATCAGCAAGTGAGTCAATTGCAACTCCAACCTTACCGACTTCGCCTTCAGACAATTCGTGGTCTGAGTCATATCCAATTTGAGTTGGTAAGTCAAATGCTACTGATAATCCGCCTGAACCTTGCTCAACAAGATATTTGTATCTCTTATTAGATTCTTCAGCTGTTGCAAAACCAGCATACATTCTCATTGTCCATAAACGTCCTCTGTACATATTAGGTTGTACACCACGTGTATATGGAAATTGTCCTGGGAATCCTATATCACTATAATCAAATTCCTCAACATCAGCAGGTGTATATAATCCTTTAATTTCATCACCTGAACCAGAGTAAAAAACTGAGTTTCTTTCTGGACGTTTTTCTAACATGCTCTTTGTTTTTTCATTAAATTTTTCAAGTCCTTCACTTACTTGAGCCATTTTTTCCTTATCAAACATTGAACTGCCTCCCTTTTATTTTTCTGGATACGTCAAATATACCCAGTTTTACACCTTTACATCCCCTATAGGATATCATAAATTGCTATACTTTTCACAAAATTAGCATAAGTATAATTGTATACTTTAGGACCATGTCATAATTGTATACGGTTTCCTACTTCTTCATCGAACCTGTCTTTAAGAAACGATCATGCCAAGAATGAGTCTCATCCATCAAATGCGGTTCATGACTAAACTTACCCGTTTCTGCACGGTTTAAATAATCTAATAACATTTCTTTATAATCTGGATGTGCACATTTCTCAATAATCGCTCTTGCACGTTCGGTTGGACATAAACCTCTAACATCAGCAAGACCTTGCTCTGTTACAAATACTTCGACATCATGTTCTGTATGATCTACATGAGATACAAATGGTACGATAGAAGAAATATCACCATTTTTAGCTGTAGAAACGCTTGTAAAGAATGATAAATATGCATTTCTAGTAAAATCACCAGAACCCCCTAAACCATTCATCATACGTGAACCCATGATGTTTGTTGAATTAACATGACCATAAATATCAAATTCAATTGCTGTATTCATTGCTATAACACCTAAACGTCTAGCAACTTCTGGATGATTTGAAATTTCCATTGGTCTTAAAACACAGTGTTTTGCATAATGTTCCATATTTTCATTTAATCTTACCAAACCTTCTTCTGAAGGTGTAAAAGATGTACCTGAAGCCATGGTAACTTTTCCTGCATCTATAAGGTCGAACATTGAATCTTGAATAACTTCTGTATAACAAGTTAAGTTTTCAAAGTTTGATTCAACCAATCCACCTAAAACAGCATTTGCAACTGAACCAACACCCGATTGTAGGGGTAGCAAGTTCTCTGGCAATCGACCAGCTGCAACTTCTGCTTCTAAAAATTTAATGATGTGCTGAGAGATTTTCTTTGAATCTTCATCAATAGCACCGAGCGGTCTTACTTTATCAGTAATATCACACTCTACAATAGCAACTATTTTTTCTGGATTACAAACAATATACGGTGTACCAATACGATCACCTGAATGTGTAATTGGAATCGGTTCTCTAAATGGTGGTTTCTTTGTCATATAAATATCATGAACACCTTCTAAAGCCATCGATTGCGATGTGTTGATTTCAACAATAACAATATCTGCTTCTGCAACCGCTTGAGGTGAAATACCAACAGATGTAGTTGGGATAATATTACCTTCTTCAGTGATTGCTAACGCTTCAACAATTGCAATATCTATATTACCAAGGAAACCATATTCTATAAACTGTGGTACATGACTTAAATGCATATCTTGATAAGCTACAGTACCTGCATTGATACCATTTCTTGAATCTTTATTTGTTTGATATGGAAATCTTCTTTTTAAAACACCCGCTCTAGATAATGCACCATCTAATTCGTCACCTACAGAAGCACCGGTAATTAAAGTCACACCAATTTCTTCACCATTTTCAGCTCGTTTAGCAAGTGCCAACGGAACTGCTTTAGGATAACCCGACGGCGTAAAACCGCTTGTTGCTAATGTCATGCCGTCTTTTATGAATAAAGCTGCTTCATCAGCAGTCATAACTTTCTCTTTTAACTTTTCCATTCTAATACGGTCTAAAATCATATTTCCTCCTTTAAAAATCCGTAAAAAAAGGCGTTAGAAATAAACATAAAGTTTATATCTAACGCCTAATGATTACGGGATAGGCAAGAGGTTATCTCACCAAAATAGTCATTTGTTAAATATTAATCTGATTCAATTTTTCATGACATGTTCTCATTGCGGAAATAAGTGCTTTTTTAGCTGATCCATAATAATGTTTTACAAATCCTGCTTCAATCATTTCAATATCATTTAAATCGTGATCGACTACAAGAGATTTAAAAACGCTTTTAGCTAAGTTTGTCACTAATGAACATTCCGCATCTAAAATGATGCCTGTTTCTTTATCAACGAGTAGTCCAACACAGATAACGGTATAAAGTTCACTCGCTGTGATCCCTTGCGGGAGTTTTGCATATCCTGTTACAAAAACTTCATTCTTCATTTTACCACCTATCTCTATGATTATTCTATCACTCGAAGGGTGTTCAATCAAGTATTACATTGGTAAACCGTGTAAAATAATTGTGAACAATACCATACCTAATAAAGCAAACGGATATGTTGCGCCATAACCTGCTGCTGGATCATCTGAACCAATCGCGTCGACCGCTGCACCTAAGCCTGGTGTAGAAGTCATACCACCGCACATAGCACCCGATAACATAATCCAGTTAATCTTAAATACGTATTTACCAACAAGGAAACCAACCATCATTGCAACTAATCCTACAACTAATCCTACAACTGCTAATATCACACCAGATCCTGCTAAAGCATCAAATACTTTGAAACCATAACGTAATCCAACAATTGCTAGGAAGAATGCTAATGATAATTGTCTTACGATACCAAGTATTCTCGAATTCATTCTAAAGTTAATTGGTCCAATTTTACCAATATAACCAAGAATCAACGAACCAACCAATACACCACCTGTTGATCCTAATGAGAAGACTTGATTAACACCGATAAAGCCTAAGTCTACACCAAATTTACCGATGGTATATCCAAATAACATCGCAATACATAGAGCAATTAAATCAAAATCTGTTTCTTCAATTTCTCTACCACCACTGGCTTTTCTCGCTTCTTCCATTTCTCTATTAAAGATTTTTTGTTCTTCTTCAATGTTGATTCTGAAAATCTTAGGGAAAAAGTTTACTGCAATAATAACAACAATGACACCAAACGGATAGCCTATCGCATGACCTACGCCGATTCCAGCTTCCGCATTTTGGATAAATTGAGCTTTCATCTCATCCGTTAATTCAGGATAATCTGAAACTTTAAAGTCCTTATCAAGTTGCTTAAGCACTTTTGCTTTTTCCTCATCTGTCAATGTATCATATTCTGTAACTAAATTCGTTGCATGCTTAGTAGCCGTTTCCGTTGCCGCTGCAAGTCCCGGAGAACTTGTTAAGGCACCAGTATACACCCCTGATACTTCATATGGTGTTGAATCACTATCTAAAACTTTCGTTGCAAATAATGTCATACCATACGTCGTTGCTGCACCAGCGAAAGTAATTATTACACCTAATATTACAAATTTAAGTCCATACTTTTTAAGTACTGCTCCAATATCCTTTGAAGCCAATAAACCTACTGTTGCTACAAATAAAATTAAAAATAAATAAAAGAAATCCTTTGGTATAATACCTTTACCTAAAAAACTTTGTGCTGCGCCAAAATAATCGTCTCCTTCGACAAATCCTTTAGCATACTTCACTACCACCCATCCGAACAATAATCCTGTAAACAACGTGCCCGATACTCCAAAATTAAATTTACCAAACTTAATTTTACCAAACATCATGCCTGTGAATACTGCAATAAACATCAGTACAAACGGGTTCATTATCCATTTTGCTAATTCAAACTCCATGTCTATCCCCTTTCTCTCTTTAGTAACAAAAACACAAAAAGACGACATCAAAATAAAAACCGAAGTTTCTAGATTTATGCCGTCACATACTCATTGGATGACAAAAGGGCATTTTGTCAAAATAAGTAACAAGGCTCTATGCATTTGTTAAATACTATGTTAATAATATCACAATACATGTATAGATTGCAAGCGTTTTCAGAAAATTTACACTAACGGTGTATACATTTCATTTACAGTCTTGCAACACCCGACTTTCTAGCCGCTTCTGCAACTGCACTTGCAACATTCTTACCAACTCTTAGATCAAAAGCCTTTGGAATGATATTATCAACCGCCAATTCATCATCAGAAAGTGTTTCCGCAATCGCATATGCTGCAGCCAGCTTCATCTCTTCATTGATGTCTTTTGCACGTACATCCAAAGCCCCTCTAAAGATACCAGGGAAAGCAAGCACATTATTAACTTGGTTATCAAAATCAGATCGACCAGTTCCTACAATATAAGCACCTCCTGCAAAAGCTTCATCCGGGAATATTTCTGGTGTAGGATTGGCCATCGCCAATACAACGGGTTTATCATTCATCGTAGCTATCATTTCTTTTGTCACAACATTAGGCGCCGATACCCCAATAAAGATATCTTTGTTTTTAAGCACATCTTTTAAAAGTCCTTTTTCACCATGGAGATTGGTAATAGCAGCCATTTCTTCTTTAGCATCGTTCATATTTTCTAAATCATCATTAATGACGCCATTTCTATCACAAAGTACAATATTTTTAATCCCCACACTTATGAGTAGTTTAGCAATTGCGATACCAGCAGATCCTGCACCGTTAATAACTGCTTCTACTTCATTAAACGCTTTTTTCTTAAGTTTTAATGCGTTAATAAGACCTGCTACAACAACGATTGCCGTACCATGTTGATCATCATGAAATACCGGTATATCTAATATCGCTTTTAGCTTTCTTTCAATTTCAAAACATCTCGGTGCTGCAATATCTTCTAAGTTGATACCACCAAATACAGGTTCCATCAATGCAACGGTTCTTACAATTTCATCCACATCTTTTGTTTTTAAACAGATTGGAAATGCATCTACATTACCAAACTTCTTAAATAAAACAGCTTTACCTTCCATAACCGGTAACGATGCTTCAGGTCCAATATCACCAAGTCCTAAAACCGCAGTACCATCTGATACAACTGCAACTAAATTACCTTTTGAAGTGTAATCATATACCAAATTTATATCTTTATGAATCTCTCTACACGGTTCAGCTACACCAGGAGTGTACGCTGTTGATAAATCATCTTTTGTTGCCACTTCTACTTTTGATTCTACCGAAATCTTACCTTTATATTTCTTGTGCATTTCTAAAGCTAACTTATTATAATCCATATCTACCTCTCATATTTCTTTCTTTCAACATCATACATATTTGTACCATCTGAGTCTATAACGACCACACATGGAAACTCAACTACTTCTAATCGTCTCACAGCTTCTGCTCCTAAGTCTTCATAAGCAATGATTTCTGAAGACTTAACCGAACTGGCTATCAAAGCACCTGCACCACCAATCGCTGCAAAGTAAACAGCACCATACTCTTTCATGCCTGAAATAACCGTTTCATTTCTTTGGCCTTTACCAATCATACCCGATAAACCCAGTTCTAGTAAAGGCAATGTTAAATCATCCATTCTATAACTGGTGGTTGGTCCACAAGATCCAATCACTTGTCCAGGTTTCGCGGGTGCTGGACCGACATAATAAATAACGGCATCTTTTACATCAAAGGGTAAGTCTTCACCTCTTAAAATGGTATCTACCAATCGTTTATGCGCCGCATCTCTTCCAGTATAAATAATACCGGTTAATAATACTTGATCCCCTGCTTTTAACTCTTTAACTTTCTCTTTTGTTAGAGGTAGTGTGATCTTCTTTTTCATACTGGGCCTCCTATAAAATTCTTGTCACATGTCTAGCAGCGTGACAGTTGATATTAACGACAACCGGTAATCCAGCAATATGTGTTGGGTAAGTTTCCACATTAACACCTATAGCTGTTGTAATGCCCCCTAAACCTTGAGGTCCTATACCCAGTTTATTAATTGATTCTAAAAGTTCTACTTCTAAGTCTGCAATATGTTTTGATTCATGAGATGATCCCAAGTCCCTCATCAAACTCTTTTTTGCAATTAAAGCAGCTTTTTCAATGGTACCACCAATACCAACACCAACAACAATCGGCGGGCAAGGATTTGGACCTGCTAAAGAAACCGTTTCAATTACAAAATCTCTAACACCTTCTATGCCATCTGAAGGTTTAAGCATTTTCATGCGACTCATATTCTCACTACCAAATCCCTTTGGTGCAACCGTCAACTTAAGTTGATCACCTGATACAATCTCATAATGAATGATGCCTGGCGTATTATCTTTTGTATTCACTCGATCAAGCGGATCCTTTACAACGGATTTTCTAAGAAAACCTTCCGAATACCCTTGACGTATACCTTCATTGATGGCTTCTTCTAAGATACCATCTTCTATATAAACTTCTTGACCAATTTCTACAAAAACAACTGTCATACCAGTATCTTGACACATAGGCACTCTATTATTCTTAGCAATTTCTGCATTTTTAAGTATATCACTGAGTATAGCTTGACCAACTGGCGACTCTTCTTTTTCTTTAAACGACACCAACGCTTCTTCTATATCTTGACATAAATCAAAGTTGGCTTCTTGGCACATTTCTTTTATTTGTTCGATTATCAAATTCACTGAAATTTTTCGCATAATTCCCCCTTATTCACTTGATATCATATGATTATTTAATCCCTAAAACAAGAGATTTTACTTACAAAGTTAATAAACCTTCTTGTACAAAAACAACAAAAGAGCTAGACAAAAAAATCTAACTCCTCATGGATACGACAAAGTAAAGGTCATTTACTCAATATCCACATCATCTTCATTAGTATAACTTTAACTCTTAAAAAACTCAATAC